>JAYWEB010000102.1:0-13290 GCA_043779575.1 Chthoniobacter sp.
GCGTCTGGCGATGGCAGACGTGATCGCCCGGCGCGAGGCGACAGCGACGAGAATCGGAGCGGGTTTCAAGCCCTAACTAGTGCCAACAGACCGAGCAATACCACCCCGCCCATGAATATGCGCTGTCTTGAACTGAAAGTCCCGCCGGTCGTCGTGCTCGTCACCGTCGCCACGCTCATGGTTTTGGTATCGCGGGTCGCACCGGCAGCTGCTTTTCACTTGCCCGCCCGCGTTTTGACAGCACTCGGCTTTGCCGTGGCTGGCGTCGGAATCGCTATAGCTGGCGTCGTCTCTTTTTGGCGCGCGAAGACCACCGTCAACCCATTGAAGCCCGAGAGCGTCTCCGCGCTCGTGACGTCCGGAATCTATCGACTGACGCGCAATCCCATGTATCTCGGGGCGATGATCGTCTTGATCGGATGGGCAGTATTTCTAGCAAATTTCATGAGTGTCCTTTTCGTCCCGCTGTTCGTCCTCTACATGAACCGGTTTCAAATTGGTCCGGAAGAAGAGGCCCTCGCCTCGTTGTTTGGCCTTGAGTTCGCCGCGTATCGCGTAAAGGTGCGGCGCTGGATTTGACAGGTGACAAACCAGATCCAATCCTCTATCCCATCCAGTTAAAACGTCTCGCACAAACCCCATGGAATACTTCATTGGAATCATCGCTGCGTTTGGAATCGGATTGTTCGCCACGGTGATTGGCTTCGACAAGGAGCGCAGCTTCTACCCGGTCGTGTTGATCGTCATTGCCGCCCTATACCTCCTGTTCGCGGCGATGGCCGGGTCTAGAGAATCCTTTCTCGCGGAGACCATTCCCGCACTCGCGTTTGTAACGATGGCCGCGCTTGGGTTCCGGAAGAAGGCTCCTTGGCTGGTGGTCGCCGGACTGGCGCTTCACGGCGTTTTTGACTTCTTTCATCACGCGGTGATCGAGAACCCCGGTGTCCCCGTGTGGTGGCCGGGTTGGTGTCTTGCCTACGATGTCGTTGCGGCCGCCTACCTGTCCGTGTTGATTGTCATTCGGAGGCCTTCGCGCGCGGCTCAACCATGACGACACCCGCTGAAATCAGCTCATCCCGGTCACTGCCTCGTCGTGTGGCCGTTATCGGGGCGGCAGGTGGTCTCGGACAAGGCATTCTCAGCGTGTGCCGCACCGAGGGAATCGACTTCACGGCCATCGTCCGCTCGCGGCCAGAGCGCATTACCGACGTGCCGAGCGGATCTCGTGTTGTCGTTGTCGAGTCTCTCGCCGATGGGGTTGCTCTTGCAAACGCATTTTCCGGGACGGATGCGGTGCTGACCGCCCTCGGGGTGACGGCGACGACGCAAGATCGCAGCGCACTTCTCTCTACGAACATGGCTACCGTGAGGGAGTCTATGACTGCCGCAGGAGTTGACCGCATCATCATGATCAACACACTGCTTTCCTCATTGCCGGGAATGCCGGCGAGTCGGCTCATGCGTTTCTTCTCATGGATGCCAGGCAACATCGGTCGTGGGGCTGCCGAACAGCAATCCGTGGTCGATACCCTCGGCAAGGGCGTTTTTGCATCGCTTCGATGGACGCTGGTTCGAGCCGCAGTCAACTCCCGGGGTAGCGCCGAGCCTCCCGTTGCCTCCGCCGACTGGCTGGGCGCACTAAACTCATGGTCGCCTGTCTCGTATGCGGACATGGGGCGGTGGATGTTGGAGGAATCCGTAGCCGATAAATTTGTCCGCGCAGCACCGCTTGTTTCGAGGAGGCGCAGATGAATCAGCCACGGCCAAACAAAACGGATGCAAGCAACGACTCGGATGGCATCTGTCATGTCATCGACGCCTCCCGCTCACCGTCGCCTGATCCGAGATATTCCGAATCCACATGCCAACTAACGATAAGCGTCTGACGCCAAGGCTTCAGGTGTGGGTGGACGCTCGGCATAAGTGTGGATTGTCACATTCTCACATTCAGATGGCGAGAGAACTTGGCCTCAATCCAAAGAAACTCGGGAGCCTTGCGAATCACGACCAAGAGCGGTGGAAGTCGCCATTGCCACAGTTCATCGAGGAACTCTATCACGAACGGTTCGGTAGGGACCGCCCTCAAATGGTAATGCCCATCGAGGAGCTTGCACATAAGAAGCCGAAGCGCGCAACTCAGGAGTCGGCAACCATCGAACCGGTTGCCGAAATCGATGGCGATCCATTCTGACTCACCCCAACCACATCTCCAAATCTGCCATCGCCGCCCTGACGTTGCCTGCTGCCCCGGCCGCAATCGTCCGGGTGGTAGCAATAGGGACAGTCCACCGCCTCGCGAGGAATAGAGTTGAATCCGGCCCAGCAACGCCCTGATACGCTGGCGGTAGCTATCAATTTGGCAAACGGAACAACGACATGTTCTTTCCAGATCTCCATGGAAATCGCAAGGAGGGAGGCTTCACTTCAGCGGATCGCCGCACAGACATCCTTGACGTGACCACGCAGCCAGCGATGTGCTGGATCAGCATCCATCCGAGGGTGCCAGAGCAATGAAATCGTAAACTCCGGCGTGGCAACCGGAAGAGGGAAACTATGCATCTCGGCGCGCAGGATTCCGGTATGTCGTTCGGGCACACTGGCGATCAGGTCGGAGGCGCGGGCCAGGGCCAGCGCTGTTGAAAATCCGTCGACGATGGTGACAATTTCCCGTTCCAGTCCCAACGACATCAGGGCTTCATCGATCGGTCCTTTTTCGAGTCCCTGACGTGAGACGATGATGTGCCTGCCTTTCGCATAACGGGCGGGCGTGACCTTGCCCTTGCTCAACGGGTGACCTTTTCGGACGACGCCAACGTGACGATCCCGGAACAATGCCTGCACCCGCAGCTCCGGTGCTGTAGTCTTCTCCACCACCCCGGTTTCCAGATCAACCGTTCCGTCACGAAGCGGCGCGCTATCCTTGTTCGGTTTCTGCACGAAGAACAGCCGCACGCCGGGTGCTTCCTCTCCGACGCGGGAGATAAGCCCCGGCCCGAAGTTTTCCACAAACCCTTCGCTGGTTCGCAGGGTAAACGTTCGGGCTAACTGTTTAAGATCGAGTTTCTCGGCAGGACGCAGAACCGCCTCTGCTTCCTGCACGAGCTGACCGACCCGCTCACGGAGTTCCGCTGCCCGTGGTGTGGAAACGAGACCGCGTCCAGCCCTAACTAACAGCGGGTCGCCAGTTGTCTCACGCAATCTTGCCAAAGCCCGGCTCATCGCCGACGGGCTGAGCCGCAACCGTCTAGCCGCGCGCGTCACATTGCCTTCTGCGAGCAGCACATCAAGGGTGACCAGTAAATTTAGATCGGGTCGCGACATGCGTCGATCCTGTGGAGTATGGCGTCAAACGCAATGATATTGTGCAAACTGTGCGTCTTCCGCGATACCTGAAAAGAGCTAAGAAGGGGGCATGTTAAAACCAAACCACGCAGAACAAGATACGGAACGAGACGGAACAAATCCAGTAAGCAAGCAACCATCGGTTCGGTGGGCGCTGGCCAGTCTGTCACTCTCCATGCTGATGCCATCGCTCGACACGAGCATCGCCAATGCTGGCCTGCCGACGTTAATGCAAGCATTCAACGGTTCCTTCCAGGAAGTCCAATGGATCATCCTCGCCTATCTGCTGACCATCACCTCTCTGATCGTCGGTGTTGGACGACTCGGCGACATCATCGGCCGTCGACGCCTGTTGCTAGTCGGAATCGGTCTTTTCACGGTGGCATCGTTACTGTGCGGTGCTGCACCCACACTCTGGATGTTGATCGCCGCCCGGGCGGCACAGGGCCTGGGGGCCGCCATCATGATGGCACTCACGGTAGCCATGGTGGGTGAGACGGTTCCAAAGTCAAAGACCGGTAGCGCCATGGGGCTGCTAGGAACGATGTCCGCGATTGGCACCACGCTCGGCCCGTCACTCGGCGGCGTTTTAATTTCCGGACTCGGCTGGCGAATGATCTTCCTAGTCAACGTGCCGCTGGGTGTCATGAATCTTATTCTCGCGCATCGCACCCTGCCCGTTGATCGCCGTGGGGCGCGGACTGATCGGCCGGGCTTCGATCATGCAGGCACGCTGTTACTCGCGGCATCGCTTGCGGCTTATGCCCTTGCCATGACGATCGGTCGCGGCCATTTCGGTCCGCTCAACATCGCCTTGCTGTTAGGTGCTGCTTGCGGATTTGGGTTCTTCGTGATGGTTGAGGCGAGAGTGGCATCGCCGTTGATCCGGTTGGCGATTTTTCGAGATCCGGTAGTGAGCGCGAGCCTCGCCATGAGCATGCTCGTCTCGACACTGATGATGACCACGCTGGTGGTCGGACCGTTCTACCTCTCACAGGGACTCGGGCTTGAAACGTCGCTTGTTGGGGTCGCTCTATCGGCGGGTCCGCTTGTCTCCGCGCTGATGGGCGTGCCGGCCGGTCGCATGGTGGACCGCTTTGGTGGGCAACGGATGACGATCATCGGACTCATTGGCATGACGGTCGGCTCTACTGTTCTATCCATGATGCCGGCGAGCTTCCACGTAGTTGGCTACATCGCCCCCATCATCGTCATCACCTCAAGTTTCGCATTGTTCCAGGCGGCTAACAACACCGTCATCATGACGGGTATTCACCCGGACCATCGGGGTGTCATTTCCGGGATGCTCAGCTTATCACGGAATCTCGGCCTCCTCACCGGAGCGTCCGTGATGGGTGCTGTATTCGCCCTCGCAGCGGGGACCACCGTCATCACGACGGCGAGTCCCGGCGCGGTTGCCAGTGGGATGCGAACCACGTTTGCTGTCGCAGCGCTACTTGTCGCGAGCGCACTCATCATTGCGATTGGAAGCCGAATACTCGCGATACGCCCCTCTTTTCATATCAGAAACGGGAAGATCATTGTGATCGGCGTGAGTATGATCGGTCTGTTGGCCTGGGCGAATGGGGCTGAAGCCCAAGGGGCGGCTCAGGTCACGCCGATTCAATCTGCGAGTGCCAATTTCAAAGGCACTACGACGCCGGGCGCTGACCTGCCGACACCCGCCGATCCCTACCCCTTGAATGCTGCGGGATGGGGGCCGGAGGCAGGAAATGGTGAGTTTTTCAGCCGCTGGGCTGAGGATTGGACTGGCATGCGAATGGTTGGTGATGCTCCTTCACTCAAGGCGATACCGCTCGGCGGCGAGGCATTCCTTACATTGAGTGCCGAAGCCCGTCTACGCTACGAGTCCTATGACAACGCCCCGCCCACGGGCGTAAGCGACCTCCAGCAGGGCCTGTTTCGAGGAACCTTCGGCGCGGATCTTCGATTCAATCCCAACTTTCGCGTCTATGGCGAAATCGGCACCGGTCAGGTCTTAGACGAGCACAGCGAAGCTACAGCCAACTATCAGAACGACGCCTCGTTGCAGCAGCTCTTCGTGGATGCACGCGGTTACGTCGGTTCCACATTGGTGGGAGTCATGGTCGGTCGTCAGGAGTTTGCAGACGGCCCCCGACAACTGATAAGTCTCAGCGACGGACCTAACATGCATCGCACTTGGAACGGCCTGCGTGTTTACGCACACGGTGAACGGTTTCGCTTTGGCGCTTTCGATCTACGGGCCACGCGCCTGGAAAACGGACTCTTCGATGAAGAGATCAATCGCGATGAACGCCTGCAGGGGCTTAACGCCAGTTTTATCGTTTCACCCGAGTCGGACATTTATCTAGATCCATTCTACATCCATAGCGAGAACACTAACTTCGCATCTGCCGACCAGACAGGCCTCGACAATCGGGACACCTACGGCGTGCGCTTCTGGGGCAAGCGGGGCGGGCTGAGCTTCGACTGGACGGTGGCCTGCCAGACTGGCGAATCCATTGGCCGCGACGTCGAGGCATGGGGACTGTTCGCGGTCCAGAGTCTGGCGCTATCCGACAAAGGTTGGAAACCTCGGCTTACATCCCATATCGACCTCGCCTCCGGCGGCGGCACCTATGGAAATGGAACGGTGAACAGGTTCAACCCGCTATACTCCAGCTCCAACTATTTGGGGGAAGGTCGGTTTCTAAGTCTCAGCAACTTGTTTCAAATCGCACCGGGGATTTCCGTCTCACCAACACCGTCGACTAACATCTCGATCGAATATGGCTTCGCACGAAGGCTCACGGAGAACGACGCGGCCTATGCCGGCGGTATGCGCGCCTATCCAGGCACACAGAATGTTCAAGGGCACGAGATTGGCGGCCTGCTGCGGATCGCCGGGAATTGGTCAGTCACTGAGAATCTGACCCTGTCCTTGGATTATGAGCACCTTGCCGCAGGAGAAGTGCTCAAGCGCGCACAACTGCCCTCGGGCAGCTATTGCTATGTTGGAGCGACCTTTAGGTTTTGAAAGCTAAGACCATGAGTTCGCTCCTGAAATGCGCTCAGAGACAAGCCATAACACATCCTTTAACTCGTCCAACCAATCCTCGAACGGCACTTGTCCATCCTTGGCACGGAATGCAATGAGTTCTTTGGGCGTGACCAGCACCGAAGCGCTGCAGCTTTTAAGCCACTAACCGTGAAGCCCGCCGCTCTTTGATGCTCGCCAGAATATCCCCCTCCGCCTTCGGCTTTGCACCTTGCGGGCCGCCGTGGTGGAGGTGGACGCTCACCCCGCCGGCTTCCATTTCGCAACCGCCGATGAACCGCTCATGCGTGCCGAGCGGCGTGCGATGGGATGCACAACGGCGTCATTTTCGAGTAGTCCTTGCCGCGGCAGGTGAGGCCGAAGTCCTTACGGACGGCCACCAGCGGACACGGCGAAGTCCATCTCGTTCGCTGCGAGTGTTGAACCGCTACGTTTTCTGCCCCATCACCGCACCCTGATACTTCGACAAAAGTTCTGCGTCTTCGATTGACCCGTGATGATGAACTTGTTTCCAGAGTCCATCCACTTTCTCAAAGATCCGGCTGGTTCGTATGGCCAGCGTAATCTCCTTTCCGTTCAAGCGAAAATATCCTCGCTCCCGCCCGACGGCATAAAACATCTCCGCTGTCTCGTGAATCGTGTAATCGAAATACTCGACATAAACTTCGGCTGGCCCGCTAAAAATGCGCTCATAGACTGACCGGATTTCTTCCCAACCTCGCTTGATGCCACCTAGCGGATTGTTCATCGCAATGTCACTGGACTGCCGCCAATTTTCGGACATCAACCTCATATCGCCCGAGTTGAAGGCGCGATAGAATTGAACCAGCGCCTGATACGGCGTCGTCAAATTGCCGAGATCTTCTTCCCCCGTGATGGCTTCTTGAATTGGTTTCATCATTGTTTTTCGTGGGATGAGGTTTGCATTTGGATTCCTTTCTTTCGGTTCAGGCTGCGCCACGCTCCGTGGCAGCACATGATTGAGGCAAAAACGCGGCTTGCTCGCGTGATGTCTGAACAAGTTTCACGATGGATACCAAATTCAGTCCCACGAACAACGGCGCGGCAAAGAATACCACATACATCATATTGTGATAGGGCGTCATGACATCCAGCAGGACAAATGAAATTCCCAGCGCGACGACCACGATGTCCAGCAGCCCAAACAGATTTGCGAACCACAGTTCAAAACGGTTGTGTCCACCCTTCGCCAACAGCAGGCCGGCCTTCAACGCGAGGAATGCGGCGATGACATGGGTCATCCCGTCGGAGATTCCAAATCGGAGCGGCAGCAGACCGAGCGCGGCTTGGATCAGAAATCCCGCGCCAAAAAACACCCGCAGCCCTTGGGTCAGCAGCAACAGCTCCTGCGGGGCGTTCGCTAACACCCGCTTGATGGGCGGAAAGAACAGCATGGTGGAAGCAACCACTGCCACAACGGTTATAATGCTGACGAAAAATGCCGTGCCGCTGATGCTATCTGGGAAGAAATGATGACCGCCAATGCCCCAACCCAAAAGGACCATCCAGGTCGCAAACACAGTTGCGACCCCAACGCGCAAGCTATTGCCAGCGCCCGACCGCTTCAAGACTTCGAGTATGAAGCCCGCCAGCACGAGATTCAGGGTGATGACGTATCCCGTGCAGAATAGATTTTCCACACTGCCGTGGCTGGTCCCAAATTGATGGATGATTTCGTTGTTCATAATGTTTTTCAGATTTATATTTTTACTGCAAACCCCCGCTTCCCGCAGTGGCTATGATGAGACGATACAGATCTGTCTTTCCGATGTCAACAAACAAATAGACAGACCTGTCTATTTGTGACAACTTCCCGTCGTGAAACAAAAGCAAGAACAACCGAAAGCGGGCGGCGTGGACTTGGAGGCCATGAAGTTGGCCGACCTTTCGCCGCGCGACCGCGTGCTCCGCACGGCCCTGGATCTATTCTACCTGCACGGCATTCATTCAGTCGGCATCGACCGGATCATTGCCGAAAGCGGGGTCGCCAAGATGACTTTTTATCGACACTTCCCCTCCAAATCAATGCTCGTTGCCGAATACCTCGCCTATAAGGATCGCGCCTGGCATGAACTGCTGGGCCGTTTCGTCGGCGACGAATCCAAGCCTCCGCTCGAACGACTGCTTGCCATATTCGATGCCCTGACCTTCGCCATCCAACATCCGAAATTCTGCGGCTGCCCATTCATCAAAGGACTGGCTGAATTCGGCCCGGAGCGGGACGAACCTGAAATCAAGCGGATGATTTCCGCGCACTTCACCGCGGCAGAAAAACTCGTGACTGAACTGGTCAAACAAATCCGGCCCAAAGATTCAAAGCGATTCATCCAGCCGATCTTGTCCTTTATTCAAGGCACAATCGTCGTGGCTCAAGCCACCGGCAGCGCGGAGGTTGCCGGTAAAAACAAGGAGCTGACGAAACTCCTATTGTCTCTATAATCGGCGAATCTAAACAACGATTCTTAAATTGTGACATCAACAACCTGAGTCACGCCCTTCGCTCTTTGATGCTCGTCAGAATATCCGCCACGACTTCTCTCTTTCGCTTCGCACCCCGTGAGCCGCCGTGATGGAGGCGCACACTCACCGCGCCGGCTTACATGTCGCGACCGCCGATGACCAACATCGTGTGGACGCGCAATTCTTCCGCGTTGGAAATCCTAGCCTTGAACGGCGTCACGCTAGTCAGGCGGCTCGACCGGCGTGCCTGGGTCACAAAGCAGGATAGCGGCGCAGGTGAATTCATCTGACTACGTCGAATCTTCCCGGCATTTCTTGCACACACAAATCCACGAAGGCGCGCACCTTCGCAGGCACAAAGCGTGAGGCGGGATAGACGGCGTGAAACGTCACAGGCGGAATTCTCCAATCGCTCAGAAGGAGTTGCAGCGTGCCTACGGCGACCGCTTCGCGCACAGCAAAGTGTGGCATCACCCCGACTCCCGCTCCAGCCAGCAACGCGGCGCGCATGGAGGTGACGCCGTCCAGCCGTAGCGCGGCATCGAAATCCAGCGTCTCGGTTTTTCCACCTTTCGTGAGCGGGACGGAGTGTTCGATGAGGAAATGTGGGCCGAGCAGTCCCACCCACGGCCAGGCTTTGAGGTCGCGCGGCTTCTTCGGCAATCCCAGTTTCTTCACCAGCGCGGGCGCGGCGACGAGCACGCGCGGATTTTCCAGGAGCCGTTTGGCGACGAGCGTGTCGTCGGTGATTGCGCCGACCAGCACGCCGCAATCAAATCCTTCCTCGACGAATTTCACCGGGCGATTCGTCACGTGCATTTCGGCAGTCAACTGCGGGCATTGCTCGCGCAGCCGCGCCAGCAGCGGGGCGACATGGTATTGGCCCATGTCGATCGTTGTCACCACGCGCAGATGTCCGCGCGGCGCGATATGTTCACCGTTCGCGCGCTGCGTGGCGGCGTGAACGTGGTCGAGGATTTCCCGGGCATCCACGAGCAGGCGTTGGCCCGCCGCTGTGAGGCTCATGCTGTGGGAGTCGCGCTGCACGAGCGGGGCATCGAGGAATGATTCGAGCTGCCGGAGTTGCCGGCTCAGCGTCGGCTGCGTGGTGTGCAGCGAGCGCGCCGCCGCCGAAATGCTGCCGGCTTCAGCAATTCGTACGAAGGTTCGCAGCAGGTTGAGGTCGTCGAAGTTCGCCATACGCGCGGAGTATAGCAGTCATTCGCATGAGCCGTCTGCTCAAATCGTGGAGCGGGTGTTTAATAGCGCCGTGAACAGGTTCGACACCGGCAAAGCTGGAAACGCCGAGCGCTGCACGAAAGACAAAACAAAGAACACAACCAAGACACCGAACTCAGCCTTATGAAAATTCAGAATCAAAACGTCCTCCACCTCAACTTAGGAGCCTAATCATGTTTTACCTTAAACGCAATCTACCCAACTGGGAGCGCGGTCTTCGTATCGCCATGGGAATCGCCGTTGGCGGTGCCGTCGTGGGCGGCCTGTTCAGCGCAGGACTCGTCACCTGGTTGGCCTTCGCCACGGCCGTCACCTTGGTCTTGACCGCCTTAGTCGGCTTTTGCCCGGCCTGTGCCATGGTTGGCCGTCGCTATCTGGAGAGTTTTAACCAAAAACAGTAAAGGAGAACTATCATGACACAAGATAACTATATCAATAACATCGTATTCGTGACCGGTGCCAATCGCGGTATCGGCAAAGCCATTGTTGAAGCATTGCTGAAGCACCAGGTAAAGAAAGTGTATGCCGCTGCACGTGACATCGAAAGCCTGAGTTTCAGCGACCCTCGCGTGGTGCCCGTGCAACTGGACATCACCAAGCGCGAGCAGATTGAAAAAGCAGCGGCGCTCGCCAGCGACACCCAGATGCTCATCAACAATGCTGGAGCGCTGACTTTTGCGCCGATTGTGGCCGGCAAGCCTGCCGACATCATCAGCGATATGCAGGTGAATTATTTTGGCACGGTGAGCATGGTGCAGGCATTTGGACCGGTGTTGGAAAAAAATGGCGGCGGCGCGATTGCTAACATCAGCTCCATTGTCGGTCTGGCACCGATGCCTGGCATCGGCGGGTACAGTGCGTCTAAAGCTGCTGTTGCTTCTGCCACGCAAGCGATGCGTGCGGAACTGAAAGCAAAAAACATCAGCGTGCATGGCGTATTCCCCGGCCCAATCGATACCGATATGGCCAAAGAATTTAACCTGCCGAAAACTAGCGCGGCGGTCACGGCGGAAAACATCATCGCTGGCATCGCTGCCGGCAAAGAGGATATTTTTCCCGATCCGATGTCGCAACAGATCAGCGAACTCTGGTTCAAAGACCCAAAAGGTTTAGAAAAGCAATTCGCGTCGATGTAATCGTCGCCACCACGCGCAGAAATGGGGGCAGGCCTCGCAGAGACGTATTAGTCTCATTCCGCAAGGCCTGATCTCATTTTTGCGAAAACTGGCGACCTGATTCTCAACGGTTTCACGCCTAGCTCCACCGCCTGTCAATCTTCCTCTAATGAACCAAACCGCCGCTCCATTCGCCGGAATTGCCACTCGTGAACGTTACGCCGCTGCTGCCAAGGCAGTCGCCAGCGTCAAAGCGCCCGAACCCAGTCTGACGCTCGCGCTTAACCCATCGACGGCTGAGTCCGAGACATTGCCTCACTCACTTGTGATTTTTGGCAGTCGTGCTCCTAAAGCGCGTCAGAATCTTCTCAAAAATACGATCCAAGCTGGAAATGTCCGCATCGGGCAAGCTGTCGGCGAAATACTTTTTGATTCCTGCCCAATAAACCGGACGCGCCTTCGACAACGCGGTCTGGCCCTTCTTGGTGAGCACCGCGTAAGCGCCGCGCGCATCGTGGCCACATTGTTCACGCTTCAGAAAACCCTCCTTTTCCAACCGATCCACGGAACGCGTCAGCGCGCTGCGACTCAACACGATCCGGTCGGCGATCTCGCTCATCCGCAGTCGCTTTTCCGGCGAATTGTCCAGCGTCAACAACACGTCATACCAGGTGAGCGAGATTTCGCCCTGCTCCTTCAAGTCGGCCTCGATTCGGGAAACCACCTCCGCTTGCAGCCGGAGCAGATAACCCCAGGCATCAATATATTTCGGGTCTTCTTTCATGATTCAAATGATGCCCAAGAAATAAGTCGTTGCAAGTGCAAGTTTATAGTTGCGCGCGCAACGACATGTGATATTACTCATGTAGTTGCAAGTGCAACTACATGAAAAATAACAATAAAACAAAAATATGAAGACCATCAACGGACAACAACTGAAGCAACAACTGGACGCTGGCCATGCACTCGTGGTTGTGGAAGCGCTCCCGAAAGCCTACTACCAAAAAGGCCACATCCCCGGCGCAGCGTCACTGCCTCTGGATGAACTGGACCAACAGGCGGCAAAGCTCATTCCAGAACGCAATGCCCAAGTCGTCGTGTATTGCGCAAGCGACACCTGCGAAAACTCCCATCTCGCTGCGAAGCGTTTGACTGATTTGGGTTACCAAAATGTTGCCGTTTACCCCGGCGGCAAGGCGGATTGGCAAGAACTCGGGTATCTCCTCGAACAATCGGCCTGAGACCCTCCCGAAACAAAGAACAATCATGAAAGCACTGGATCAGACACGAATCGCCGGGGGAAACGAAACCCCCAGCAACTTTACGGCAGGCATTTTCCACATCGTATTCCGACCACTCATCGGAACGCAGGCTAGTGTCGCAGGATTGGTGGCGCGACTAACCCTCGCCGCCGTCATGTTCCCGCATGGTGCGCAAAAAACGCTCGGCTGGTTCGGCGGCTATGGGTTTTCCGGCACGATGAACTTCTTCACGGAGACGATGCACATTCCGTGGTTGTTCGCCCTGGCGGCCATCCTCGCGGAAGTGGTCGGGCCGCTCTTGCTGGCGGCGGGATTGGCAACACGCGTCGCGGCCTTTGCCATCGCCGCAAACATGTTCGTCGCCGTTGCCACCACTCATCTCCAGCACGGTTTCTTCATGAACTGGTTCGGCAACCAAAAAGGTGAAGGATTTGAGTATCACATTCTGATGATTGGCCTGGCCTTGATGACGGTCATTCAAGGCGGCGGCAGCTACTCCGCAGACCGGCTTCTAACTAAGTCATCCGAAACTCTTTGAACATCATGCAAACCGCCATTAACAAAACAACAATAACAAAAACAAAAGAAAGAAATACGAAAATGACAAACATTATCAAGTTCATCGCAGCCATTGCTCTACTGTTCGTGTCCGCTGCTAGTAGTTATGCACAAATGCCGGAACATTCGGCCAATCCCAAATTAATAGCGGTTGTAAACAGGGCCAATTGGTGTGGGGTTTGCAAGGCAAACGCCACAAGGTTTGGAGCGGTTCTAATGCCTTATGCAGCAAAGGGTGTAAACATTTACATGA
>JAYWEB010000103.1:0-13229 GCA_043779575.1 Chthoniobacter sp.
AAAAATCCGCCCATCCAGGCGAGCGCCTGCGGCCCGCCTTTGTCCGCCGGAAACTCGACCCCGTAGTGCAGGCACACGAACCCCGCGCCGCGCTTCATCGCCTTTTCCACGTCGGCGAGATGCTCGCCCGAGAGCAGCGGATGGCCGCCACCGCCATCGGCGTAAAAGAGAATCGTATCCGCCTTCGCCAGCACCTCCGGCGTCGGCCACTCGGCGTTCAGATAGGTCGTGGTCTCGACCGGCAGGCCGCTGGCATCGAGGCACTTTTTCAGCAGCAGCACGCCGGCATTGTGCTCATGCTCGCCCGGCCCGTGGGAGGGCTGGCCGGCGAGCAGCAGGAGCTGCTTTTTCGCCGCGTCCGCGGCAAAGCCGGGCGCAACGGAGAGAGTGAGGGCGGTGCAAAGGGCGAGGATTTTCATGGGTGGATGATGTGGAGATTGGAAGCGGCTTACATCTCGCCAGACGCGCCGGTGCGTCAAGCCCGCTTCCTCGCGATCTCCCGCCAGGCACGCCGCGTCTGCCTCCGGCATTGCCAAGTCCTCCGCCGCCCGCTTTCATGCCGCGCCCTTCACCCGATGAAGCTCCGCAACCAACTCCTCGCCGTCTTTTGCCTCCTCGTCTTCGCCGCCGGCGGCTGGCTCTACGTGCGCGAGTGGGTCGTCCAAAAACCTTTCGCCATCATCCTCTTTGTCAGCGACGGCCTCACCTCCCGCCATCTCACCGCCGCCCGGCTTTATGAAAACGGCGCGGCCCACCGCCTCGCCGTCGAGTCCTTTCCCCACCTCGCGCTGCTCCGCAATCGCGCCCGCGACTACGCGGTGCCCGATGACGCCGCGGCCGCCACGGCCCTGGCCACCGGCGCGACCGTGGCGCATCGCACGCTCAGCCAGGACGCCGGCGGACGGCAGTTGAAAACCATCCTCGATCTCGCGCGCCGCCAGGGCCGGGCCATCGGCCTCGTCTCCACCGGCCATCTCGCCGCGCCGGGAGCCGCCGCCTTTTACGCCCACTCGCCGGACTCCCGCGACCGCACCGCCAGCGCCGCCCAGCTCCCCGGCCCCGCGCCGCTCGACGTGGTCCTCGGCGGAGGCGCGGGCGATTTTCTGCCGGAGGCCAAAGGCGGGCGGCGCCAAGACGGGCGCGACCTGCTCGCCGAATTGCAAGCGGCGGGCTGGGACCTCGTCCGCACCAACGCCGAACTCGCCAGCGCCCCGGCTTACCGCACCGCCAGTCTCGCCGGTTTTTTCAGCAACGATTCCCTCGCCTTCAGCGACCAGATCGAATCCGGCAGCCAGCAACCGGCCCTCGCCGACATGGTCCGCCGGGCCATCGAATTTCTCCAGATCCGCGGCAGCAAAGGCTACGTCCTCATCGTGGATGCCTCCCTCGCCACGACCGCCGCCGAGCGCAATGAGGGCGAGCGCGTGCTCACCGAGACCATCGCCCTCGATCGCGCGATCCAGACCGCCAGCGATTACGCCGGGGCGAAATCGCTCATCCTCGCAGTCGGCAAACACGCCACCGGCGGGCTCAACCTCAGCGGCTATCCGCTCGTCACCGACCACGGCGTGGGCCTGCTCGGGGTGAACGCCGCCGGCCAGCCCGCCCTCACCTGGGCCACCGGCCCGAACGGCCCCGCCGCCCGCTCCGAACCCGCCGCCTTCCTCACGCCCTCCGCCTTGAACACCGCCGAAGACGTCCTCGCCATCGGTCGCGGCGACGGCGCGGAAAAGCTCCACGGCTTCCTCCACAACACCGAGATTTTCCACATCCTCCGCGAGGCGCTTTAACCCGAACGCCGCTTTTCAGCACCAAAGGTGCGACGACAAACCAGCCAGGGCAACGCCCTGGGAAAGCGTGAAAGAACGAGCGAACCCTGAAAGGGCGACACAATTATGGCGCACGATTTTGTCCCGCCCTTTCAGGGCTCGCTCGCTATGGGTGCCGTTCCCAGGGCGTTGCCCTGGGCTGGCATGGGTGAGGCCGTTGGCCTCCAAGCGCGGCGTTCGGGCTAAAAAAGCGTCCGCGTGCGCTCTTGCTCCTGCTCCTGCTCTTGCTCTCTTCCCCCGCTGTCGAAGGATCAAGAGCAAGAGCAAGAGCAGGAGCAGGAGCAGGAGCAATTTACTTTTTTAGACGCCTTCTTAGGTCATTGCCCTAGAACGGCTCCTCCGTTTGCCCCAATTGCGCCAGCAGGGAAGGATGGAAGTTTGACGGCATGAAACTTCTCCCGTCCCCGGAAGTGCCGGGCGCAGCGGCTGCCCGAGCCGCGGTCGGCAGCGTGGTGGTGATTTTTGACGCCTTTGAAAACGCCCTGCACGGCCAGAATTTTTGCGAGCATCTCGCAGGGCGGTTTGGCGATGGCGAATCGTTCGAGGAGTTTTTCTGGCCGACGCACGCGCTGGAGGATGCGGCGATTTGTCACGAAGCGGCGGAGGTCGCCCGGCAGGCGGATTTCGTGGTCGTGGCGCTCCAAGCCGACGCGGCGGTGGGCGACGCGCTCGCCGAGTGGCTCCGCGAGTGGATGCCCGCAGCGGCGGCGCGGGACATCACGCTCGTGCTCCTGCAGGACCCGCCCACCACCGCGCGGGCTCCGGTGGAAAGTGTGCTCGATTTCATGCGGGCGACCGCGCGCCAGGCCGGCGTGGAAGCGCAGGGCGAGCAGCCCGGCCCCGTGCGGCCGTCGCTCCCGCTCCCGGACGCGGGCCCGACGATCCTCGTGGCCGAAGACAATGTGAGCCTGCTCGGGATGGTGGCCGATTTTCTCGCCGACTGCGGATACCGCGTCTGGCGCGCGGCGGACGGTTGGGAGGCGAAAAAGATCATCGAGGCGCAGGGCAACAGCATGGATCTGGTCGTCACGGATATCGAGATGCCGCGGCTGCGCGGGGATGACCTCGCGGTGTGGATCCGGGAGACGCATCCGGGGCTGCCGGTGCTGCTCATGTCCAGCGCCACGCCGGAGGCGCCGGGCACGCGGCTGCTGCCGTATCTGGCGAAGCCGTTCCGCCTCGCCGAACTCCTTTCCACGATCGAACAAATCTTCGCACGCGGGGCACGCCGATGAAGGGCGGCGGCACAAAATTTGGGCAGCGTGGCGGCATCGCGAAGGTGGGGGCCGGGTCGGTGCCAGTGGACGGAGGTTCCGGAACGCCCCGGTGGAGACTGGTCTCCGCCGGGGCTGATTCCCTCCGGGGCGAGCCGGGCGGGCAAGTTTAGCCGGAGGATCGCAGAAACGCCGGGATTGTAGAGTTCCGCCGCTTCGTCAATCGTCTCCCCCATGCGCGCCAAGCCCCGCCAGCCCCGGTCCCCTGCCGCCGCGCCAGCCACGCGGGCCAAAGCCGCACCGCGCGGGAAGGAACCCTGCCCGATCGTCGGCATCGGCGCCTCGGCGGGCGGCATGGAGGAGGCGGTGCCGTGAAAACCTACGCGCAGATGACCAAGGCGGAGCTGCTCCAGCGCATCGCCGCGCTGGAAAAACGCCAGTCGGCGGGCGGCGTGGCCTTTGCCCACGAGCGGATGCAGCACGAGATGCAGGTCCACCAGGTCGCGATCGAGAACCAGAACCACGAACTGCAGCAGTCCCGGCAGCTCCTCGAAGAGTCGCGCGACCGCTACGCCGAACTCTACGATTTCGCGCCCGTGGGGCTGCTCACGCTCGACCGCCGCGGCATCATCCGGGAGATCAATCTCACCGCCTGCGCCATGCTCGGGGCCGAGCGCACCCGGCTCGAAGGCCAGCCCTTTCACACCCACGTGGCCGCGGGCGACCGGGCCAAACTCCGCCCGCACCTCCAGCCCCGCGGGCAGCCAGGCGCGCGCGTGGAGACGGAGCTGCAGCTCGTCTGGAAAGGCCGCCCGACCATCGTGCTCAATGTCCAGAGCGTGCTCGTGGGCGACGACGAAAATGGCGATCTCCGCTGCCGCGCCGCGCTGACCGACATCACCGCGCACCGCCGGGCCGAGGCGGCGCTGCGCCAGGCCACCGAGCGCTTCGAGGTGGCGGTGGCGGGCAGCGCCGACGGACTGTGGGACTGGGACCTGACCACGGACGCCGTCTATTACTCACCGCGTTTCAAAGAACTGCTCGGCTTCACGCCCGCCGACCGGCGGTTCCCGGACGTCTTCGAGTCCTTCAAAGCGCGCCTGCATCCCGACGACCTCGCCCCGACCGGGGACGCCATCGCCCGTGCGGTGCGCGAAGGCGTGCCGTATCGCGCGACCTACCGGCTGAAGACCGCGGACGGCGACTGGCGCTGGTTCGAGGCGCGCGGGGCCACGTGCCGCGATGCGCGCGGCGCGGCCACCCGGATGGCTGGGTCGATCACGGACATCACCGAACGGCGGCAGACCGAGGAAGCGCTGCGGGCCAGCGAGCAGCGCTTCCGGCACCTCGTGGAATCCACGCGCATGATCGCGTGGGAGCGGCCGGTGAAAGGCACCAGTTTCACCTATGTGAGCCCGTGGGCGCGCGAGGCGCTGGGCTACCCGCTGGCGGACTGGATGAAGCCCGGTTTTTTCCACAAGCAGGTGGTCCACGCCGACGACCGCAAGGCGCTGGCGAAAGTCCACAGCGCGGGGCTCCGCAGCGAGAAAGATTACGAGCTGGAATACCGCCTCGTGACGGCGGACGGGCGCACGCTGTGGTTCCACGACTTCGTCCATGTGGTGCGCGGGTTGAAAGGGCCGGAGGTGCTGAAGGGCTTCCTCATCGACAGCACCGGGCGCCAGCACGCCGAGGCGGCGCTGCGCGAGAGCGAACTGCGGCAGCGGCTCGCGCTGGAAGGCGCGGACCTCGGCCTCTGGGACTGGAATTTCCCGACCGGACACTTCGCCGTGAACCAGCGCTGGTGCGCGATGCTCGGCCTCGCACAGCGGGAGTTCGAGCCGCACATCCAGAGCTGGCGGGACCGAGTACATCCCGACGATTCGCCCGCCGCGCACGCCGCGTGGACCGCCCACTGCGACGGCCAGACCGCCAGCTACGAAGCCGAGTACCGGCTCCGGCACAAAAACGGCGGCTGGGTCTGGATCCTGGACAAAGGCCGGGTGATCCAGCGCGCCGCCGACGGCCAGCCGAGCCGCGTCTGCGGCACGCATCTCGACATCACGAAACGCAAAATGGCGGAGGCCGCGCTGCGCTTGAGCGAGGAGCGTTTTCGCCAGATGGCCGGGGCGATCAACCAGGTCTTCTGGATGACCACCGTGGACAAAAACGAGATGCTTTACGTGAGCCCCGCCTACGAGCGCATCTGGGGCCGCACCTGCGCCTCCCTCTACGCCGCGCCGCGCACCTGGCTCGACGCCGTCCACCCCGAAGATCGCGCCGGCCTGATCGCCGCCGCCACCACGCAGCAGGCCGCGGGCACCTACGATGTGGAATACCGCATCCTCCGCCCGGACGGCACCGAGCGCTGGATCCGCGACCGCGCTTTCCCCATCGGCGACGGCTCGGGCGCCGTCCACGGCATCGCGGGACTGGCGGAGGACATCACGGAGCGCCGGCGGCTCCAGGCCGAGCTGATCAAGATCAGCGACGATGTGCAGCAGCGCATCGGGCAGGATTTGCACGACGACATCTGCCAGCAACTCGCGGGCATCGCCTTCCGGCTGGAGTGCCTCCAGGGCGACGTGGAGGAAAGCTCCGCCACCCACCGCGAGATCGGGGAAATCAGCACGCTGCTCCGCGGTGCCACGGTGGCCGCGCGCACCATGTCCCACACCCTGTCGCCCGTGAGCGTGGAGCCGGGGGGGCTCATCGACGCGCTGGAGGGTCTCGCCGCGCGCTCGGCCTCCCTCTTTGGCATCCCGGTCGATTTCATCTGCGCCCAGCCGGTCGCGGCCTCCGACGCGGTGGCGGCTGGCCACCTCTACCGCATCGCCCAGGAGGCCATCACCAACGCCCGGAACCACGGCAAAGCCCGGCGCATCCGCGTGACCCTCGCGGCCGCGCCCGGCGGCGGGAGCCTAATCATCGCCGACAACGGTTGCGGCTGCGCGCTGCCCATCCAGGGCAAGGGCGGCATGGGCTTGCGCATCATGCAGTATCGCGCCGGGCTGATCGGAGCGACCCTGCGCCTCGCACCCACCAAGGGCGGCGGCCTCACCATCCGCTGCGCCTTTCGCCCGCACACCCCGACCCCATGAAACAAACCCCAACCGCCACCGCCAAAGCCCGCATCCTCGTCGTGGACGACCACCCGTTGATGCGCCAGGGCATCGTGCAATTCATCAACCGCGAGGAGGATCTCACCGTTTGCGCCGAAGCCGAAACCGCGGAGCAGGCGCAGGCGGAGGTCCTCGCGAAAAAGCCCGACCTCGTCATCGCCGACCTCAACCTGCCCGACAAACCCGGCCTCGAAATGATCCGGGATTTGAAAGCCCTCGTGCCCGACCTCCTCGTGCTGGTCCACTCGCTGCGCGACGAAAACATGTACGCCCAGCGGGCCATCAAGGTCGGAGCCTCCGGCTACGTCATGAAAGTGGAACCGCCCAAAAAACTGCTCGCCGCCATCCGCCGCGTGCTCGCCGGCAATATCGCCGTGAGCGACCTTATTTGTAACCGGATCATCCGCGGCATTGAGTCGCCATCGGGCGACGGGCGCGGCTGGGTGGAAGACCTCACCGACCGGGAAATGGAGGTTTTTAATCTCCTCGGGCGCGGGCTCTCGACCCGCGTGATTGCCGGCCAACTGTGCGTCACGAAAAAAACCATCGAAGCCCATCGCTCCAACATCAAAGCCAAGCTCCGCATCCTGACCGCCGGGGAGTTGATTTCCTTTGCCTCCCGCTGGGTGGCCTCGGAGGACGCCGCACCCAAAGATCCGCCGCCCGCGGAAACGTGATTGCCCCAGCGCCGCGCGCGCGCCGATGCTGGGCGGCGTGATCATTTTCCACGATGCACGCTGCGCCGACTACGCCACGCCGGGCCACCCCGAAAAGCCTGGGCGTGTAACCCGCAGCGCGCGCCACCTCCGCGCAGCGCACCCGCAATGGGACTGGCGCGTGCCGCCCGCCGCCACGCGCGCAATGCTCCTCCGCGCCCACTCCGCGGCGCACCTCGCGCGGCTCGGCGAGGGGCCGCACTTCGACGCCGACACGCCCGCGCACGACGGCATCTCCGACCACACCGCCCGCGCCGCCGGAGCCGCCGTGGAAAGTGCGCGCGCGGCCCTCCGCGGCGAGCGCGCCTTTGCCCTCATGCGCCCGCCCGGCCACCACGCCGAGCGCGCGCTGGCCATGGGTTTTTGCTATCTGAACTCCATCGCCATCGCCGCGCTCGACGCCCTCGCCGGCGGGCTCCAGCGCGTGTCGATCTGGGACTTCGACGGCCACCACGGCAACGGCACCGAGGCCATCTGCCAGGCCGACCTCCGCATCCGCTACGTCTCCGCGCACCAGCACCCCGCCTATCCCGGCACCGGCACGCTCTCGCAGCGCAACGTCTTCAACTTCCCCATCCCGCCGGACGCGCCGCACGCCCATCAGCTCGGCACGCTGCGCGCCTCGTGGGATTGCGTGCTCGCCTTCGAGCCGCAGCTCATCCTCGTCTCCGCCGGCTTCGACGCCTACGCGCGCGACCCGCTCCTCGCGCTCGCCCTCGAGATCGCGGACTACCGCGCCTTCGGCGAATGGCTCGCGCAAACGAAAATCCCGTCCACCGCGATCCTCGAAGGCGGCTACAGCGACGATCTTCCGCTCCTGATCGACGCCTTCCTCACCGGCTGGGGAGGGTAGCGGCCTGTGGAAAAACAACGGTGTCATCCTGAGAGACCGAACACGCGGGCGTGATTTTCGAGGCGGGATGAACCTTCCAAACGCGAGTCATCCTGAGCGGAGCGGAGGCGGAAAGGCGGGCGTAGCGCAGTCGAAGGACCTCTAACTCCCGGCGGGGGCGAAGGCGGAGGCTGGTGGGCGAGCGGTGCGGCGTTTTCTTCTGCCGCCTCCGCCCGCGCGGAACTCCGCTCAGGATGACACCACTTCCAACCGCGTCCTCCGGGCGAGTTTCGGCTTGAGAGTTGCCGGACGCCCCCCCACTTTCCCCGCCCCTATGAGCCAGCCCAAAGAGATCCCGTTGATGGAAAAAATCGTGTCGCTGTGCAAGCGCCGCGGCTTCATTTTTCAAAGCTCCGAAATTTACGGCGGCATCAACGGCTTCTGGGACTACGGCCCCCTCGGCGCGGAGCTGAAGCGCAACCTCCGCGACACCTGGTGGCGCGCGATGATGCGCGAACGCGAAGACGTGGTGCCGCTCGACGCGAGCATCATCATGCACCCGGCGATTTGGAAGGCGTCGGGGCATGTGGACACGTTTAGCGATCCGATGAGCACCTGCAAAAACTGCAAGAAGCTCGTCCGCTCAGACCAGTGGTGGGCGATGATGTGCGAACAGGCGTGGGTGCAGTCGCTCGCGGCGCTCGTGGAGCCGGGCTCGGATGCCTTCCACACGGGCGAACTGCTAAAGTGGGCCAAGGGCAAAGGCCGGCAACTCGCTCCCAACCTCGCGCTCGTCCGCAGTCCGGAGGTCACGCTTTCCTGGCTGGTGCAGGATGTGGAAAAAGGCAAACGCCCGGCGGATGCGCGGGAGTTCTATCTCTACCTCGCCACGGAGCAGCTTGGAGCGACCGGATTCATCACGCCGTGCCCGCACTGCGGCGGCGAACTCACGGAACCGCGGCCTTTCAATCTGATGCTGCGGACGCATTACGGCCCCATTGAGAGCGACGACAACCTCTGCTACCTCCGCCCCGAAACCGCGCAGGCGATTTTCGTGCAGTTCAAGAACGTGGTGGACTCGTCGCGGATGCAGGTGCCCTTCGGCATCGGGCAGATCGGCAAGGCGTTTCGCAACGAGATCACGCCGCGCAATTTCACGTTCCGCTCGCGCGAGTTCGAGCAGATGGAGCTGGAGTTTTTCATTTCGCCCGACGAGGCCATCCGCCTCATCCACGGTCGCGTCGCCGAGTGGAGCGCGGACGCCGACCTGTCCGCGCCGCAGCCGGACTGGGGCTGGGAAATGTGGCACCGCTACTGGGTGGCGCAGCGCACGGCCTACTACGACGGCATCGGCCTCGGCGCCGACGTGCTGGACTATCACTGGCAGCAGAAGGACGAGCTGGCCCACTACGCCCGCGCGTGCGTGGACATCCTCTTCAAGTTTCCCTTCGGCACCGAGGAACTGGAAGGCATCGCCGCGCGCGGCGACTTCGACCTTGCCCAGCACCAAAAGCACTCCGGCAAACCGCTGGAAATTTTCGACGAGCCCCTGCGCGCCGCCGCCGCGAAGCTGAGCGATGAGCAGCGCCGCGACTTCATCGCCGAGGTTCAGGAGGAGTGGAACGACCGCAACAAATCGCGCGAGGAGGCGGCGGTTTTTTGCGAGCGGCTGCTCAAGGGTTTCTACCTCCCGCACGTCATCGAACCGAGCGCCGGCCTCGACCGGCTCGCGCTGGGCGTGCTCTCGCTCGCCTATTCCGAGGTGGAGAAAACCGACGCCAAAGGAAACAAAGAAGTGCTGACCGTGCTGCGTTTCCACCCGCGCATCGCCCCGGTGAAGGTCGGCGTTTTTCCGCTGCTCAAGAACAAGCCCGATCTCGTCGCCAAGGCGCGCGCCGTCTTCGAAGCGCTGCGCCGCCAGATGGCCTGCTTTTACGACGAAGGCGGCAGCATCGGCAAACGCTACGCGCGCCAGGACGAAATCGGCACACCCTTCTGCGTGACCATTGACTTCGACACGATCGGCGAAAAAGGCCCGGAGCTGCTGGACACCGTGACGCTGCGGCATCGCGATGACGGCCGGCAGGAGCGCGTGAAGATCAGCGACCTCCTCGGGCTGCTGCTGCCGCAGGTCCAGTAAGCCGCCGGACATGGACGAGCCGCCGCCCTTGCCGCCAAGCGAGAACCGAACGGTCCCGCTGCTCGTCGGGATGCTCGCGGCGAACCTCGTCGCCGCCGCGCTGTTTTTCGGCGTGAAGTGGCTGCTCGACCGCTCCCACGGCGACCACGCGCGGATGCTCGCCGTGCCGAGCCTGGGCCTCGTGCCGCTCGTCGCGGGTTTCGTGGCGGCGTGGTGCTGGCGGCGGCTGCGGCCCACGCTCGGCGACTGCCTCATTCATTCGCTGACCACCACGCTGCTCGGCCTCGCCGGCGCGGCGGTGTTCATCCACGAGGGCGCGGTCTGTCTCGTCATCGCCGCGCCCGCGCTTTACGTGATGATCCTCGCCGGCGCACTGCTCGGGCGGGTGTGGTTCCGGCGCAACGACACCCGGCTCCGGCTCAGCATCATCCCGCTGCTCGCGCTCCTCACCGCGGGCGAGGCGATGCAGCGGACGGACGAAATGGGTGTCGTCACCGACGAGATCCTCATCCACGCGCCGCCCGCCAAAGTCTGGCCGCACGTCCTCGCCTTTCCCGAAGTGCCCGACGCGCCGGGCTACTGGATTTTCCGCCTCGGCCTCCCCCACCCCACCGCGACCACGAACGGCGGCAATTTCGTCGGCGCGGACCGGCAGTGCAAATTCAGCGACGGCATCACGATCAAGGAACGCATCGCGGAATTTTTGCCGAACGAACGGCTGACCTTCGACATCATCGAGCAGCCCACGCATCCCGAAGCCTACGGCCACATCACCCTGCATCGCGGGCGCTTCGTGCTGCGCGACAACGGCGACGGCACCACCACGCTCATCGGCACGAGCTGGTACACGCTGCACGTCCGCCCGCTGTGGTATTTCGATTTGTGGACGAGCGACATGACCCGCGCCGTACATCTGCGCGTGATGCGCCATGTCCGCCGGCTCGCGGAAAGCTGAAACTCGGATGGGACGGAAAGGAAACCGCAGATGACGCAGATGACGCGGATTTTCTGAATTCTTATCGGCGTCATCCGCGTCATCTGCGGTTAATTTTCTGACTTCCGGCATATCCTCTGAGCCATGTTCCATTTCGTCGTGCATCACCTGCGCTGGCTCGCGCGTGTGCCCGGACTGCCGCAGCTTTTCGACGCGGCGCTGCTCGCGTGGACTTGGCTCGCCCATCCCGCGCGGCTCGCGGCGATGCAGGAGATCGAAACGCGGGCGCTCGCCCTGCCCGGCGTGCGCCTCCGCACGCACCGGCTCGGCGGCACCGAGTTTGCCCGCGGCCCGCGCGAACTCGGCCACCTCCACGGCAACGGTCTGCTGGATCTGCGCGTCGGGCGGGCGCAGCGCGATGCGCTCGTCACCGCCGGTCGGGCCGAGCCGCATCACGTTTTCACGGAGTCGGGCTGGATCAGTTTTTGGGTCCGGGAAAAAGCGGACGCCGCTACCGCCTGCGAACTCCTCGCCATCGCCGCCGGAGTCAGCGACTGAGCGCGTCGCGCACCGCGCGCAGGCTGCGGCCCTGCCAGACCATCAGCGGGTGGAGCGCGATGACGAGGCGCTCGTTGCGCGCCTGCGGCATCACCGAGCTGCGCGGCGGGACGATGATCGCATCGAGCGGCGTCCAGAGGCTGGTGAAATCGAGCTGCGCCAGCCGGTCGGCGTCGCTTTCGAGATCGCGGAGAAAGGCGCTGCCGAAGCGCATCTGACGGCAGCCCGCATTCGGAATGAGATACGCGAGCAGCGTCCCGCGGTGCGGCGCGGAGAGGGTGACGTAGCGCTGCACGCGGTCCAGCCCGCCGAGCCGCTGGAGGTAGTAGCGCGTGACGAGCCCGCCCATGCTGAAGGCGACGAGGTCGATCTTTTCGCCGGGCGCGTAGTTTTCCGCGACGAACTCGGCGACCTGCGCCGCCAGCACATCGAGCCCCTTTTGTCCCCAGCTCGGCCGGTAGCTCATGGTCTTCGCGTCCCAACCCTGCGCGTGGAGATAGCGCGCCATCGGCTCCATTTTGCGCGCGTCGTCCTTGATGCCGTGGATGAGCAGGACGGGATTGCGCGGAGTGGCTTCGGTCGCGGACACGCGCGGAGAAAACAGCGCGAGCAGCGCGGCGGCGAGCGCGAAAAGCGGGCGGTTCATACGTGCAGATTGCGGTAATGCCGGACCTCGAACTCGGCGTGGCGCAGCGGCACGTCGATCAATTCAAAGCCTGCCTCGAACGGCGGAAAGAACGCGTCCCCTGCCACCTCGCGCAGCACCACGCTGAGATACAGTTCCCGGCAGCGCGGCAGCAGTTGCGCGTAGATTTCCGCGCCGCCGATGACGAAAATTTCGCGCGGCGCAAAGTAACTCGCCGAGAGTTCCGCGAGATCGCGCAGCACGGTCACGCCGGGGATGTCGTCACCGCGCGTGAGGACGAGGTTCGTGCGGTTCGGCAGCGGCTTCCCGAGCGACTCAAAGGTCTTCCGGCCCATCAGCACGACGTGCCCGGTCGTCATCTTTTTGAACCACTGGAAATCCTCCGGCAGATGCCACGGAATTTTTCCCGCACACCCGATGACGCGGTTCAGCGACATGGCGGCGATGGCTTTCATGGGTGTTCGCCGGGGTCTGCTGATTTGGAGAAAGCGGTCGTCATGCTTGAATCGTTCCCGGAGATTTCCCGAAACGCCTAACAGCGAAGCCCACGGCGGGGCGATCTATTTTGCGAAAGCCCCCGCCGCTTCATCCGCCGCCCAGGTGCCGCCGGATGAATTCCTCCGGCGTCATGGGCTGAGGCTTGTAACCGCTCCCGCGCATCGCCTCGAAGTGTTGGTCGGCGGTGATGATGAAGTCCGCTTCGGCGGCGATGGCGCAGTCGGCGAATTTGTTGTCGTCGGGACCGCCGATGATGAGGTGAAAGCGGAACGAAGGCGAGACCGGGAGCAGATTGCCATGCTGGGCGTTGACCAGCGCGATGATCTGCATCATGACCTCCGCCTTGGACTGGCTGGCATGGCGCTGCATGGTTTCCTGATATTCCAGCATGATCTCCGTGCTGACCGCCCAACGCAGCCGACCCTCGAACCAAGCGTCGAAGATGGGTCGGTGGGCGTGCCTCGGGGTGAACATGCCGAGCAGCACGTTGCTGTCGATGCAGACCACCATCAGCGATACGGATGCTTCCGGCGGTGCTCGCGAATCGCCTCGGCGATACTCTCTTCGGTGATGCGGCCGGAAGCCCAGCCCTCGTCCAGCGCCGCCCCCAGTTCATCCGCCAGCCGCCGCGCTTCGATTTCGAGCAGCGCGCGATGCGCCGCCGCGAGATCCTCGTCCTTCAGTTTGTCGATCTCCGCGTGCAGCAGCGGGCGCAGGTCTTTCGGGTCGATGTCCGTGAG
>JAYWEB010000104.1:0-2084 GCA_043779575.1 Chthoniobacter sp.
GAGTTCGAGGGGTGGGGGATTTTTTCCAGCCACTCCCTGGCGTTCTTCGTGTCCTTTTCCAAAAGGAAGGTGAGGAAGATGCGGTAGATGAGCAGCTCCGCGGTGGTGCCCGCCTGCCCTGGGGCGGGATGCGCCGGGTAGTGCTGGAGGAGGCGCAGCCACAGCGTGCGGGCCTCCGCGTATTTGCCCTGCAAAAACAGCACCTCGGAGAGGTTGAACTTCGCCGGGAAGAAAGCCTCGTCGAGCTTCAGCGCGGCTGCACAATACTTCGCCCCGTCCGCGAAGTTCCGCTGCTCGATGGCCAGCGCGCCGCGCATGTTCAGCGTCCACACGGTGGGCGGCAGGATTTGGTCGGCCTGGTCCACATGCGCCAGTGCGCCTTTGAAATCGCGCACCAGAAAGCGCTCCATCGCCTTGTCCAGGATCTGCCGGTATTCCTTCGGGAATTGCCAGAGCGCGCCTGCGCGGTCCGGCGTTCCGCTCTTCTCGTCGGCGGGCTTTTCGCCAGCGGGTGGTTCCTGCGCGGAAAGCAGCGCGGTGAGCGCGAGGAATGGGACAGTCAGAAGCCGGGCGGCGGTCGTTTTCACGCGCGGTATTTCGCGCCTGCGGCGGGCGCGCGCAAGCCCGGAGCAGGCGGGCCAGGCGGCAGCTCGAAAGCGCGTCATGTTTATCCTAAATCCGGAAATAGGAACCACGGATTGCACGGATTACACGGATTACCAAGCCCTTGGATTGACTGTTATCCTCACCCATTTGGTGAACGACCGAGGAGCAGGCCGACACCCGCCAATCGCTGAATCCGTGTAATCCGTGGTTCCTCCTATCGCCATTTTTAGGTTAGACGTCATCCCAACTCCATGACCATCGCCATCCAGCGCCAGCTCAGCGTCGCCATCGAAAACCAGCCGGGCCGGCTCGGCCAGATCGGGCGGCTGCTGGCCGCGCGCGACATTCACATCGGCGCGTTCAGCGTCATCGACAACGTGGAGCAAGGCATGGTGCGCCTGATGACCAGCGATGCGACGGCGGCCCGTGAAGCCTTGCAGACGGCGGGGCTGCCGGTGGTGGAAGCCGAGGTGCTGGTCGTCGAGTTGATGGATCGCGTCGGCAATCTCGCGCTCGTCGGCGAAGCGCTGGCCGCCGCCGACATCAACATCGAATACGCCTATGCCTCGACCGCCGACATCGGCCGGCCGGGCCGGCTCATCGTCAAGACCACGAACCCGCGCGCGGCCCGCGACGTTCTCCTGGCCGCGCGGGCGAGCTGATGGGCGGCGACCTGCCATCCGCCGCCGTGGGCATCCTGCCGCTCGGCGCGCTCGGCGCGGCTTTCTTCCACCACCTCACGCGCGGGCGGGCCGGCGCTGGGCGTGTGCAGTTCATCGAGCGCCGCGGGTCGGCGCGCGGGGCCGCCTGGCGGGAGCAGGGCACGGTGCGCATCGCCGATGCGGAAAGCGCGCACGCCCTCGCCGCGGCGGAGGTCTGCCGTCCCGATCTGCTCGCCTGCGGCGCGGCGGGCTGGCTGCCGGAGGTGCTGCTCGTCTGCACGCAGCCGGATCAGCTTCTCCCGGTCGTCACGGATTACGTCACGCTGCTGGAGCGGCTCCACGCCGCGCACGGCCTCGCCACGGCCCTCGCGCGGCTGCCGCTCCTCGTCCTGTGCAGCAACGGCATCTACCACGAGCGCGTGCGGCGCTTTCTCGTGGAGCTGCTGGAGGAAGCGATGCTCTACGGCCGCCTGCCGGATCTGTGGAGCGGGCCGATGGGCCGCATCGTGGGCAAACTGCTGCGCGGGGTGACGGTCCAGACCGGCTACCGCGCGGGCGCGGGAGAGGAGGCGGTTTTTCACGCCGGCCCCTCCGGGCGCACGACCCTCGCGGGCGGCGATCCCGTCCACCGGCGGCGCGGCGCGGAACTGCTGCAAAGCCTCGGCGGCTGGTTTGAGGCGGCGGACACGGCGCCGCCGGTGCGCGTCGAGTTCGACAAAGCGCTCGTCAATCTGTGGGGCAACCTGCTCGGCCAATTGAAAGCCATCGACGAGACCGGCGCGTTTCGACTCTTGAAAGTGCGCGACCTCTTCCCCG
>JAYWEB010000105.1:0-5240 GCA_043779575.1 Chthoniobacter sp.
CGGCGAGTTCGTCCACCGACTCCAGCCCCAGCGCCATGGCCATGCGGCGGTGCGAGCCCATCGTGTTCACCGCGAGCGGGAAAGGGGACACCGCGCCGTGGACCGTCGGCTTTTCAAACAGCAACGCCTGGCCGCCGCCCGGCGATTTCATTTCCCGATCCGCCCACTCCGTGATCTCCAACTCCGTGGCTACCGGCCCGGCGACACGCCGCAACTCGCCCGAGCGCTCGAGCGCGGCGAGGAAGGCGGAGAAGGAATCGTAAGCCATGCGGCGACGCTAAAAGGTTTCGCCGCCGCTTGGCGAGCGGACGCACGGGGAAACCTTCACGCACGAGGATGGCGGGCTTGCGACGACGGGGGCGGTGGCGCAAACTCTGGGCACCATGATGCCCCGCCCGCCGACCTGCGTGATCGAGAATGTGCAGCCGCTCGTCGAGGGCGGGCGCTACCCGGTGAAGCGCGCGGTGGGCGAGGACATCGCCGTGGAGGCGGATGTTTTCAAGGACGGGCACGACATCGTCAGCGCGGTTTTGAAATGGCGGAAGCGCGGCGAGGTGCGCTGGTACGAGACGCCGATGACGCCCAGCGGGAAGGCCAATGACCGCTGGCTGGGGACGTTCTCGGTGTTTGAAAATGCCGTCCATGAGTTCACGGTCGAGGCTTGGGGCGACGCGTTCCTTTCGTGGCAGCACGAGTTTCATCTGAAGTTCGCGGCGGTGCTGCCGGACTTGAAAAGCGAGACTCTGGAGGGCGCGGGCTTTGTGGAAAAGGCGGCGCGGCGGGCGCAGACGGCGGGGCAGAAACGCGATGCCGAGCGGCTCGTGGTACTGGCGGACAAAATCCGCGAAGGCACGTCGGCGGACGTGCATGCGCTGGCCCATTCGCCGGAGCTGGAGGGGCTGATGGGGGCCTATCCCGACCGCGGCGAAAGCACGGAGTATCTGCTGAATCTGCCGCCGGTCATGGCATTGGTGGATGCCGTTGGGGCGACGAACGCGGTACCTGCACCCGTGACGGAAGTTTCGCCGACGGCGAAGATGGCGAAGACGGTGCGGAAGAAGAAAGCGGTGGTGACGGAGCGTGGCGCGGTGACGGAGCGTGGCGCGGACGCCCTCGTCCGCGACCGTCCGGCGGGTGCCCCGCCCGCCGAACTTCAGCGAACGGGGCGTTCGCTGGACATCGCGGACGAGGGCGTCCGCGCCACGCCGTTTTGCGCGCGGTATCCGCTGGTCTATGTGGACCGCCCGCGCGCGCTTTTCTCGCAGTGGTATGAATTTTTCCCGCGCTCGGCGGAAGGGCGCGGCGACAAGGGCTCGACGTTCCGCGACTGCCTGCCGCGCATCGACGACGCGCAGGCGATGGGCTTCGATGTGATCTATTTCCCGCCGATCCATCCCGTCGGCGTGACCGCGCGCAAGGGGCGCAACAACTCCGTGACGTGCGAGCCGGGCGAGCCCGGCGTGCCGTACGCCATCGGCAACCGGCACCAGAAATGCGCGAACGGCGGCGGGCACAAGGACGTGGCGCCCGAGCTGGGGACACTCGCGGATTTCGACTGGCTGGTGAAAGAGATCCACGCGCGCGGGATGGAGCTGGCCATCGACTTTGCGCTGAACTGCTCGCCCGATCATCCGTATGTCCACGAGCACCCCGACTGGTTTTACAAGCGACCCGACGGGACGATCAAATACGCGGAGAACCCGCCGAAGAAATACCAGGACGTCTATCCGCTGAACTACCACAACGCCGACTGGCGCACGCTCTGGAGCGAGATCGCGAGCGTGGTCGAGTTTTGGTGCGGGCACGGCGTGCGCATTTTCCGCGTGGATAATCCGCACACGAAACCCGTGGCGTTTTGGGAATACCTCATCACCCGCGTGCAGCAGCGTTTTCCCGACGCGATCTTTCTGAGCGAGGCTTTCACGCGCCCGAAGATGATGAAAGTGCTGGCGCGCGCCGGCTTCACCCACAGCTACACCTACTTCACCTGGCGCAACTCGAAGCAGGGGCTGACCGAGTATTTCGTCGAGCTGACCCACACCGAATGTGCCGAGACGATGCGCCCGAATCTCTGGCCGAATACGCCGGACATTCTGCCGAGCTTCCTGCAATTCGGCGGACGGCCCGCGTTCCTCATCCGCGCGGTGCTCGCGGCCACGCTCTCGCCGATCTACGGCATCTATTCCGGCTTTGAGCTTTGCGAAAATACGGGACTTGAAAAGAAGCCGTGCGACGCCGCGGGCGACGTGCGCCAGTTCCTCCACCTCTGCGACAACGACTACCAGCAACTCGCCCGCGAAGAGTATCTCGATTCCGAGAAATACCAGTGGAAGGAGCGCGACTGGAACGCGCCTGGCAACATCAAGGCCGCGATCACCCAGCTCAACCGCATCCGCCGCGAAAACCGCGCGCTCCAGCAGTTCCGCAACCTGCGCTTTCACCACGCCGACAACGACCTCGTCCTCTACTTCGTGAAGATGACCGCCGCGCGCGACAACATCCTCCTCATCGCCGTCTCGCTCGATCCGTTTCACGCGCAGGAGACCTTCATCCATGTGCCCGTCGAGCAGTTCGGCTGGATGGAAAGCCAGTCGTACCAAGTGCATGACCTGCTGCACGACGAGCGTTATTTGTGGAGCGGCCACCGCCAGTTCATCCGGCTCACGCCGGAAAAACCCGCGCACATTTTCCGCGTCCGCCGGAAATCGCATAGCGAGCAGGACTTCGATTATTTCCTTTAAGCCGAAATCGCGGCGGCCTGCGCAACCACGGAGCGGGAACGGTTTTCCACGGCCAAAATCCGCATCCGATGAAACCCGCAACCTGCCCCGACCACCGGCCTGAACACGAAACTCTCTCCCGCCGCGCGCTGCTGAAAACGCTGTCGTGCGGCTTTGGCTATCTCGCCTTTGCCGGCCTGGCCACGCGCGCGGCGGCGGCGGAAAGTCCGCTCGCTCCGAAGGCCCCCCATTTTCCCGCGCGGGCGAAGCGGGTGATCTTCCTGACGATGCGCGGCGGGCCGTCGCACGTGGACACTTTCGACTACAAGCCGCAGCTCACTGCCGACACGGGCAAACCGGGCAAGCGGCCCGGCACGCAGTTGCTCGGATCGAAGTGGAAGTTTTCGCAGAGCGGCAAGAGCGGACTGTGGATTTCGGAGCTGTTTCCCCATGTGGCGAAGCACGCGGACGAGCTGTGCCTCGTGCGCTCGATGCAGACCGATCTGCCGAGCCATCCGCAGGCCTTCATGAAAATGCACACGGGCAGTTTTCAGTTCGTGCGCCCATCGCTCGGCGCGTGGTCGCTCTACGGGCTGGGGACGGAAAACGAAAACATTCCCGGCTTCATCACCATCACGCCAACGAACGGTTTTGGCGGCGCGCAAAATTACGGCAGCGCGTTTCTCCCGGCGATCTATCAGGGGCAGCGCATCGGGCAGGATCGGCGGTCGCTCACGGGTGCCGAGGTGCCCAACCTCGAAACGCAGCTCAGCCCCGCCGCGCAGCGCACGGAACTGGAACTCGTGCAGGCCCTGAACCGCGAAAAACTCGCGCGGGATCGCGTGAACCCGGAGGTCGAGGGCGTCATCGAGTCGTACGAGCTGGCTTTCAAAATGCAGGGCCAGATGCCGCAGGTCATGGACCTGGCGAAGGAGAGCGCGGCCACGCAAAAGCTCTATGGCATCGGCGACGCGGCGACCGATGACTTCGGCCGGAAGTGCCTGCTCGCGCGGCGGTTCATCGAGGCCGGGGTGCGCTTCGTGGAAGTGTCGCACGGGAACTGGGATCACCATTTCAACCTCAGCAACGCGCTCGGCAACAGCGCCCGCTCGGTCGATCTGCCGATCGCCGGATTGCTCAGCGACTTGCGCTCGCGCGGGTTGCTCCAGGACACGCTCGTCGTGTGGGCCGGCGAGTTTGGCCGCACTCCGCACGCGCAGGGCGGCGACGGGCGCGATCACAATAACAAAGCTTTCACGATCTGGATGGCCGGTGCCGGGGTGCGCGGTGGCCTGAGCTACGGGCAGACCGACGACTACGGCTACGAGGCGGTGGAAAACAAAGTCCAGATCCACGACCTCCACGCCACGCTGCTCGCGCTCCTCGGCCTCGATCACGAGAAGCTCACCTACCGTTATGCCGGGCGCGATTTTCGCCTGACCGACGTGCATGGCAATGTGGTGAAAGAGATCATGGCTTAAAGAATTTGAATTCTCCCGCAACTCCCGCGTCGGAGAGCCGTTGAAATCGCTGCGTGTGCGGCCCGTCCTGTGACGAGACCCGCGCCGCACACCAAATAAACAAACAAAGAACAAACCAAAGATATGAAATCACTGCCCACCATCGTCGCCGCGCTCGCGCTCGGCGTCATCACCTGCAACGCCGAAGATCCGGCCAAACCCGCGCCGGCTCCCGGTGCCCCGCCGCATGCCGAAGGCGACAAGAAGCCGCACATGAGCCCCGAAGAAGCCTTCAAGAAACTCGACACGGACAATAGCGGCGACATCAGCCTGGCCGAGTTCAAGGCTGGTCCGCGTGCCCAGAAGGATCCCGCCAAGGCGGAAGAGCACTACAAGAAGCTCGACGCCGACAACAACGGCAAGGTGACGCTTGAGGAATTCAAAGCCGGCCACCACCAAGGTGGCCGCGGCGAAGGCAAAGGCCCGAAGCCCGACGGCCCGAAGCCTGAATAACGATCGCCGCTGAGCGCAGCCTGCGCTCGCGACCATTCCACGCCCAACGCCCGGGATCGCCCGGCGTTGGGCGTTTTGGTTTTTTCCAAAAATCGCCGTCATCCTTTACTGCGCGCCGCCCCACCTTCGCCCGTGCGGCGCTCCGTTCAGAATGACGGCCTGTTTTTGACAAGCGCCCGCGCTACTTCTTCTCCTCGTCCAGCTTCACCATCACTGCGGCGTACATCTCGGCATACATCTCGGCGTTCGTGCGCAGGACTTCCTTCGCGGCGTCGCGGCCCTGGGCGAGCTGGGTGCCTTTGTAGCTCAGCCAGCTCCCGCGTTTCTCGACGATCCCCTTTTCCAGCGCCAGATCGAGCAGTGAGCCGGTGAGCGAGATGCCCTCGTTATACATGATGTCGAACTCCGCCTCGGTGAACGGCGGCGCGACTTTGTTCTTCACGATCTTCACCTTCGTCCGGTTGCCGGTGACCACGCCGTCGCCCTGCTTGATCGCGCCGATGCGGCGGATGTCCACGCGCACGCTGGAGTAGAATTTCAGCGCCTT
>JAYWEB010000106.1:0-2081 GCA_043779575.1 Chthoniobacter sp.
TTCACCGCCGGCAGGCCGTGGTGATGGATGGCGTCGCGCACGGCCACGCCCTGCGGGTCGAGCACGGTTTGTTTCGGCATCACGATGACTTGGACTTTCATAGGCGGCGGAGCCTATGGGGCGAGGGTGAAAGGGGAAGGGGAAAGTGTGCAAACGCCCCCATTTTTCCACCCCGCGCGCCCTTTCCGCCGCGGGCGAAATTGCCGGGTGACAATCGCGACGCGCTTTGCATATCGTCCGCCAATGATCCCGATTCTCCGCATTTTCGCCAGCGGCCTCGCCGCCGTCTGCCTGTGCGCCTCCGCGGCTGGCGAGGCGACGCCCCTGACCCCCGAGGAAATCGCCGGCGCGGCGCGGACCGACGAGCTTTCCATCCCGATGCCGGGCGAATTTTTGGCCTCGCTAAACAAGGTCGGCAAGATCGACTGGTCGAAGCTCGCCCGGCTGGCCATCAGCACGAATTACACGAGCCGCCCGCAGAACGCGCTGAACCTCGGCGGGCTGATCGCCGACGGCTACGTGGCGATCGAGGCCGAGGACGCGCCGCAGATCAAAAACATCGGCAAAGACATCCTCGTCATCGCCAAAACGCTGGGCGTGAGCAAAGACGTGCTGGAGCGCGGCGGCAGCATCGTCAACTTCGCCGACCAGAAGCAGTGGGACCAGCTCAAGGAAGAGCTGGAGGCCACGCAGAACGAGGTGAAATCCGGGATGGCCGAGAGCAAGGATGGGGACCTGATCACGCTCGTCACCGTGGGTGGCTGGCTGCGGGCCACGGAAGTGATGAGCGGTTACGTGACCAAAAACTACACCGAGGCCGGGGCGAAACTGCTCCGCCAGCCGGGGATCGTCGCCTTTCTCAACAAGCGCCTGGAAAAGCTCGGCGGCAAGACCAAGGAGGACGCCAGCGTGGCCGCGGTGCGCGCGAAGATGGGCGATCTCGAAAAATTCATCGCCTTTCCGCTCGATAAGCCCCCGACCGCCGCCGACCTGCAAAAGCTCACCGAGCTCGTGGCCGGGATCGTGAAGGAAATCACCAAGAAACAAACGAAATGAAGCGCCTCCTTTGCACCCTCGCCCTCGCCGCCGCCGCCGCCATTCCGCTCCGCGCGGCCAGCGACGATGAAGTGGCCGCGCGCAAACTCGCGCTCGAAATCGCGGGCGCGTTTTCCAACGACGGCTTCAAACTCCGCGACGGCAACTGGTGCGGGAAATTCGAGCCCGGCAAGCCCGCGCTCATCCAGGTGAATCTCTACGCGGGCAACCAATACTGGTTCACCGTCGGGGCGACCGAGGCGGCGAAAAAAATCGCCGTCACCGTCTTCGACGAAACCGGCAAGCCGGTCGCCACCGAGCCCTACGCCGATGCCTCGGTCGCCGCCGCCGGCTTCGCGCCGAAGAACAGCGGCCCGTATTACATCCGGTTGGAAGTCGCCGAGGGAGCGCCTGCCGCCTTCTGCCTCATCTATAGCTACCGTTGAGCCGATGCCGTTCGAGTCCATGCAAACCACCGAGAAACTGAGCGGCCCGCGGGTCACGCAGTTCTCGATTTTTCTCCCGAACCGCGTCGGCACGCTGCTCGACGTGGTGCGTGTGCTCAATGAACGGCACATCGACGTCCTCGCCATCAGCGTGCAGGACTCCGCGGACACCGCCATCGTGCGCATCGTGGTCAGCGACCCCGAGAGCGTGCAGCAGATGTTCATCGAGCACGCCATCCCCTTTTCCATCTGCGAACTCGTGGTCGTGGAATTGAAAGAAGGCGCCGCCGAACTCGGACGCCTCCTCGCCGCGCTCCTCGCCGCGGAGTGCAATATCTTCGGCAGCTACGCTCTCCTCACCCGCCCCCGCGGCCGCACCGCCCTCGCCCTCCACGTCGAGGACAATGAATGTGCCACCGCCGTGCTCGAGGGGCAGCAGTTCAAGATCCTCAGCCAGTCGGATCTTTCGCGGTAAAGGCGGCGGGCAGGCGCGGTCCGCGCGCGGATGCGGATGCCGCTCGGGTGTCTGCTCAAAAAACACGGTCATCCTGAACGCAATTCCCGGCGGGCGAAGGCGGGCGGGAATGGAGTGAAGGATCG
>JAYWEB010000107.1:0-2078 GCA_043779575.1 Chthoniobacter sp.
CCAAAGGCTTACTCCTACCTGCGCTTCTCGACGGCGGACCAAATCCGCGGGGACTCCTTCCGGCGGCAAACCGACTTGGCTCGGACGTGGTGCGACAAGACCGGCGTCCCGCTGGTGGACAACTACCGCGACCTCGGGGTCTCGGCATTCCGCGGAGCCAATGCCGACAAGGGAGCCTTGAAGGCATTCCTCGACCGCGTTGAGAGCGGAGTCATCGAGCCGGGCTCCTACCTCATCGTGGAGAGTCTGGACCGGCTGTCGCGCACTGACATCACCTTCGCCCTCCAGATGTTCCTCGGGCTCATCAATGCCGGCATCGTCGTCGTCACGCTCGCCGACCAGCGGGTGTATGACCGGGAGCGGATCAACGACGGGAATTTTACCGACATCATCATCAGCCTGACGATCCTCAGCCGGGCGAACGAAGAAAGCAGGATCAAATCGAGCCGGCTTTGTGCGGCATGGGCAGACAAGCGCGCCCGGGCCAGGGAGCAGAAGCTCACGTCGATTTGCCCCTCGTGGATGCAAATGAAACCGGATAAATCCGGCTTCGAGTTGATTCCGGAGAAAGCGGCGATCGTGCGTCGTATCTTTGAAATGGCTGCGCTGGGAAAGGGCCAGATTCACATTGCCAGAGTTTTCACCTTGGAAAAGGTGCCCTGCCTCTACGAGACGGCGCGACGCTGGTATTGTGGGACGATTAAGAATGTCCTGTTGAACCGCGCCGTGATTGGAGAATATCGGCCAAGCAAGATGATCGCGGGCAAGCGCTCCTTTCTGGAGGGGGTGCCGGATTACTTTCCAGCCGCGGTTCCGATGGATCTGTATGCGACCGTGCAGCGCCTCTATCGGGCGCGTCCATCCTACCGCGGGCGCGGGCAGTCCAATCCTCTGGCCGGTGTGACTTTCAACGCGATGACCGGAAATCGGATGGCGCGTCTCTCGAAGGGCTCAAAGAAGAAGTTCACCTATTTGCTGGATGCCGCCGCGCCCACCGGTGGCGCTCCTTACAAGACGTGGCAGTTCGAGCAATTCCTAAAGTCCCTGCTCACCGTTTGCGAGGCCATCACCACCGCACCGCTGGTGCCGCACAAACAGAACCCCGAATTGCTGGCTGCGCTCAAACGCCTGGATGAACTCGAGGTTCAGATTCCCCGCCTAGTGGAGTTCATCGCGACGGGATTCTCCGCGTCGGTTGATCAAAAAATGCGTGAGCTTGAGAAAGAGAAAGCAGCGCTTGAAAAGCTGATCGCCGAGCTTCGAGTGGTGGAAAACGCCGCCGATCTGGACCTCGCGAGAATCGACTGGCGGGACACCGAACGACTCAAGGAGAACGCCCGCGCCGTCATCCGCCGGATCGACGTGCATCCCTACGAGCGCTGGTTCAAAGTCACGACGTTCGATAGCCGCGAAGTCATCTACCGCGATGAGGGCGACGAGATCGAAATCGTCTCGTCGGAATCGCCAGCCTTGGTGGCCTCGGAAAACGTCATGCCTCCCGCGCGCATCCGACGTCGCGCGGCACGCGCAAAAGCGTAAGCGAGCTTCCATTGCTACCGCCTTCCCAAGGCGAAGGCACAGCGCTACATCGGGCGCGTGGAATCCGCGCCCGACACCGTTGCATTCATCACCCGCTGGTCTTCATCCGGTGCGGCGGAGCGTGCGAACTACCAGCTTTTCCTGAGCGAGCTTTGCGATCTGATCGGCGTGGCGCGGCCTGAACCGACGAAGCCCGACGACGCGGAAAACGCTTACGTCTTCGAGCGCAGCGTCACCTTCCACCACCCCGACGGTTCCACGAGCACGGGCCGCATCGATCTCTACAAACGCGGCTGCTACATTCTCGAAGCCAAGCAAGGCGTCGAGAAACGCGAAGCCGCCGAAGCCCTCGCTGACGCCACCAAGGCGAAAGCGAAAGCCGCGAAGAAAGGACACGCCCAGCGCGGCAGCGCGGCGTGGGATGAGGCCATGCTCAAGGCCCGCGGTCAGGCCGAGCAATACGCCCGCGCGCTTCCGCCGAGCGAAGGCCGTCCGCCCTTGCTCATCATCGTCGATGTCGGGCACAGCATCGAACTCTA
>JAYWEB010000108.1:0-2073 GCA_043779575.1 Chthoniobacter sp.
AGTTCGCCGTAGCCGAGCATCATGGTCAGGGCGTTGTTGAAATCGTGGGCGATTCCCCCGGCCATGAGCCCCAGCGCGCGGAGGCGCTCCTGTTTCACGATGTGATCCTGGGTGGCGCGCAGCTCGGCCATGGCCGTTTCCAGTTTCGCGGTGCGCTCGCGGACCTGATCTTCGAGGTCGGAGTTTTGCCGCTGCATGCCGAGATGCAAAAACCGGGCTTCGACGAGATTTTTGATCCGCAGAACGACTTCCGTGTGGTCGATCGGCTTGCTGACGAAATCTTTGGCCCCGCCGGCGAGGGCGCGGCGGCGGGTGTCGAGGCTGACGTCGGCGGTGAGGACGAGGATGGGGAGGTATTCGTCGGGGGAAACGGCGGTCTTGAGCTGCTGCATGACCGCGAACCCGTCGAGGTGCGGCATATTCAGGTCGAGGAGGACGATGTCGGGGGCGAACTCGAGAAATGTGGGGAGAGCCTGGCGGGAGTCGGAGATGCCCCGGACGTTGGTGAAGCCGGAAATTTCCAGCATGCGTTCGAGGAGCCGGACGTTCGGCGATTCATCGTCCACAATCAGGATTTTCGCGGTGCTAAGGTGTTCTGTGGGCATGCGGCGTGAACCACCCGTTCCGGGTTTAAATACCGGAAAATACAGGTTGGATTCGACACTGGAGGTTTAGCATGTGGTATGCCTCGGGGTGTGACGTTATTACTTTTGAGAACGACTTTCTGATGCCTACTCAGGAAACCAAGGGGCCGCTGGTGCGCGCGATGTTTTCGGGCATCGCCCGGCGCTACGATTTTGCGAATCATTTTCTCAGTCTTGGGCTGGACTACCTCTGGCGCCGCCGCGCGGCGGACATCGTCCGCGGCTGGCAGCCGCAGCATCTTCTCGATCTGGCCACGGGCAGCGGGGACCTCGCCCTGGCGCTCCGGGCGGCGTGCCCGGAGGCGGTGCTGGTGGGGGCGGATTTCTGCCTCCCGATGCTGCTCGTCGCCCGGCGCAAAGGTCTGCGCAATCTCGTGGTCGCCGACGGGATGCGGCTCGCCTTTGCCGACGGCACCTTCGATGTGCTGACCGTGGCGTTTGGCCTGCGCAATATGGAATCCTGGCCGGCCGCGCTGGCGGAAATGGCGCGGGTGCTGAAGCCCGGCGGGCATCTCCTGGTGCTGGATTTTTCCGTGCCGCCCGCGCCGCTGCGCTGGTTCTATCGCCCGTATCTCCACCACGTGCTGCCGCGGTTGGCGGGCTTTTTGACGGGCGATCGGGCGGCCTACGATTACCTCGGCGATTCCATCGAGAAATTCCCGTCCGGCCCGGCGATGGGCGCGCTGATCGAGAGCGCAGGATTTGCCGACGCGCGCTGCGAACCGCTGAGCGGCGGGATCGTCTCGCTCTACACCGCGCGGCGGAGTTAGCTCGCCGGAGAGGGGACCGGCACGGGCGCACCGGGGGCCGGTGTCGGCGGGGCCGAGCTGGCTGCGGGCTTGTCGATGAGCGGCAGCTCGAAGGCCGTGAAATCCGGATGGCTGAGCGCAAATGTGCCGGTCAATCCTTCGGCCGTCGCGTGATGCAAACCCTCGGGCGTCGCGGCTCCGGACGTGAGCTTGCCGGTGACGCCGCCGCTCGTCTTGAAGGTCACGCTGAGTGCCGGCTTGCCCAGCCCGTGCTCGGGTTTCGTGGCTCCCATCCAGCGGATGGCGCGCAAGGTGGCGAGCGTGTTCACGAGCGATTGCACGTTCGTCTGGTTGACCTTGCCGTCGCCTTTCGCGAGCGCCCACTGCTTGGCCTTGTCGCGCTCCAGTGTCAGCGTCGGCTGGCCTTCGCGGGTGATTTCCACGGACGCGATTTCGTCCGCTTTATGGCGGTAAATCCCGAGGTCCTGCCACTGGAGCGGATCGGTCATTGCGAAATCGAGAAGCGTCCCCGGCACGCTGACCACGAACGGCTCGTCGTCGAGTTTCGCGTACACTTTGTCTCCGTCGGTCTTGCCAAAAAGCACGCTCACGATGGGGCGTTCGCCGGACTTGGTCTCGGCGGTATTCTCCGAGGCGTAGGAGCTGAGCGTGACCTTCAC
>JAYWEB010000109.1:0-2073 GCA_043779575.1 Chthoniobacter sp.
GCTCGACCGTCAGGTCATTCATTGTGTGGAAACGGGCGACCCCGTGCCGTCCAGCCCGCGTGGTTGGACGGCGAGAGTGAGGGCATCGGAGCCGCGGCGGTGGTTACGCCTTTTTGTGGTCGGTGCAGACGTAGGCGGATTCCGGCCCGCACTTCGAGCAGGTGTGCTTATATTGCGAGAGCGTCGGGCCTTTGCCGCCGCCGGTGGAGGTGACGGTGACTTTACCGCCGCAGCCGGAGCAGTCGTGTTTCGAGTCGGGCGCAAACCACGCCATAATGCCCTTCTTGTCGTCGCCCTTTTTCACGTCGAGCGTTTTGCAATCCTTACAGGCCATCGCGACTTTCACGTCTGGTTTGCAGCATTCCATCGCCTCTTCCTTGGTCGCGATCTTACGCGGGAAGTCGTTGGGGCTGTGCCCGCCGGGGCCGGCAATCGCCGAGGTGGTGAACAAGCCCGCCGCAAGGGCGAGCGCGAGAGGGAGTTTGGTGATCAGTTTCATGCAGTAGTTTTGTTTGTGGTTTTTGCTTTGTTGGTCCTGAGCAGATGACTGCCCTTGATGTTGCAATCTCCCGGAGCTTCACCAAGCGGGCTACGCATCCGCCCGGAAAGACTCCGCGTTTCTTCGGATTACCTCGCGCCCACAAGTGCCGCGCAAAAACCGCCCAGACTGCTGCTCAAGCCTCCGCCAGCGGGAGCTTCGCGCGATAGTCGCGCGGCGATTCGCCGGAGACTTTCTTGAACATGCGGTTGAACTGCGAGAGCGACTGGAAGCCCACTTCAAACGCGACTTCGCTCACGCGCCGGTTCGGATTGAGCAGGAGATTGCGCGCCTTCTCGATCCGTGTGCGGGCGACGTATTCGACGAAGTTGATCCCGGTCATCTCCTTGAACTTCTCGCTGAAATAAGTCGCGCTCATGTTCACGACATGCGCGACGGCGGCGAGCGACAGCTCTTCGTCCGAGTGGTCCGCGATAAAGCTGCGCGCGCGGGTGATGGACGGCGAATCCTGTGGCTGGGCCTGCAAGATGAGGTCGCGGCTGCGAGCAGCGAGTTGCCCGGCGAAGGCACTCAGCAACCCGATGAGCGCTTCGTATTGCTTCTGCGCGAAAACGCGCGTGTTGAAATAGAACTCCTCCAGCTTTTCCAAATCAACCTTCGCGCCCCACTTGAGGAGCGTCGCCACGATTTGTTTGAATCGCGCCTTGTCGGGCGGCTGCAACAGGACCTGGCCAGTATGGAGAAACGCGATCACGATCTCCCCCACGCGCACGGGCACGGCGGTCTCGCACAACCCCGCGAAGCCCTTGACCGTCTTCGGCGCAAACTGCGCCTCCTCCTCCAGCCGGCATTGCAAAGCGTAGCCCTGCGCGCTGCTCGGCGTGCAGCTCCGGTCGCTTGCCGCCATGAGGGCGCAGAATGGATTCTCCTGCCTTTTCGCGTAGCGGACGGCGCGGAGCAGACCCGGCCCTTGCAGCCGGAGCGGGAGGCCTGTGCCTTGCGTGAAAGCCCGTTCGTAATCGCGATACATCTGCGACGCGGAAAGAATTTCCAGCGCGCGCTGGCTGGCTCGGACGGAATCACACATGGGCCTGAGTGTCTGGGTGCCGCACCGATCCGGCTAATACCTCCTCCGTGCCTGCGCCATAGCCAAAAGCTATGCGCAAAGTGCCGCGCCGCACTCAAGGCTTCTCTTCGCGCGCGGCGCTGGCTCCCTCGGCAGACCGGCGGGACCACGGCAGCTTGCCTTCGATTTCGAGTTGGAGCGACATGCTGAGGAAGGTGCGGATCAAAACGATGAGTCCCAGCACGAGCACGTTTTGCAGCGTAGGCGCGACGACGACGGTGCGAATGATGTCGCCCGCAATGAGGAACTCGAGGCCGAGCAAAATCGCGCGGCCAAGATCCTGCCGGTAAAGGCGGTAGCCTTCTCCGGGGGTCTTCGCCCGCTGGATGAGAAACCGGCCCGTCGCGATGACGGCACCGAGCACCACGACGAGCACGCCCGCGCTATCAATGGCGACGCCGATGATTTCGATGATGTGCCGGAAATGGTCCATGAAAGCGTTTCTATT
>JAYWEB010000110.1:0-5215 GCA_043779575.1 Chthoniobacter sp.
CGGCGTGGCCAACACCATCCGCAAACTCACCGCCGCGTGCATCGCGGAAGGCGGCGATCTCACCGTCGTCACCTCGCGCTCCTCGATCACCATCACCGGCATCCCGATCAAAAACTTCGCGCCCGTCGGCGAGTTTGAGTTGCCCGAGTACGAGCTGCAGAAGCTCAGCTTCCCGCCCATCCTGCAGATGATCGACTACATCCAGCGCGAAGGTTTCACCGAGCTGATCATCTCCACGCCCGGCCCCATCGGCCTCACCGCGCTGCTCGCCGGGAAGCTCCTCGGCCTCCGCACGAGCGGCATCTACCACACCGATTTTCCGCAGTACGTCCGCATCCTCACCGACGACAACTTCCTCGAAACGCTGACCTGGAACTACATGAAGTGGTTCTACGAACAGCTCGATCTGCTCTACGTGAACAGCGAAGGCTACCGCCGCGCCTGGGCCGACCGCGGCATTTCCGCCGACAAAATCCGCATCCTCCCGCGGGGCCTCGACACCACCCTCTTCCACCCCTCGCGCCGCGACCCGCAGTTCTGGAAAAAATACGGCCTCGCCCCAGGCGCGACCGTGCTGCTCTACGTCGGGCGCGTGTCGAAGGAAAAGGACCTAGACGTGATCGTGGCCATGTGGCGGAGGATGAAAGGCGAAAGGCGAAAGGCGAAAGGCGATGGCGTCGAGACGGAGGACGACTCCTCCACCTCCGCGCCAAGCGCGCCAACTTCACTTTCGCCTTTCGCCTTTCGCCTTTCGCCTTTCCCCCCCCTCGCTCTGGCTTTCGTCGGCGACGGCCCGTTTCAAAAGGAACTCCGCCAGCTCCTGCCCGACGCCGTTTTCACCGGCTACCTCGCCGGCCTCGAACTCGCCCGCGCCTTTGCCAGCGCCGACGTGTTCCTTTTCCCCAGCACCACCGACACCTTTGGCAACGTCATCCTCGAAGCCCTCGCCAGCGGCGTCCCGTGCGTGGTCTCCGATCAGGGCGGCCCGAAAGATCTCATCGCGCCCGGCACCACCGGCCTCATCACGCGGGCGCTGGATGTCGCGGACTTCACCGCCGCGGTGGAAAAAATCGCGCGCGATCCGGAGCTCCGGCAGGTCATGGGGGGCGCCGCGCACCGCTCCGTGCAGGATCGCGACTGGGCGGAGGCCGGGCGGGAATTTTGGGCGATGCCGCTGAACTCCTGTCTTTGAGAAGCGGCGCGGGTGCCGCACATTTCCCGGCCATGAACGTCCAGCCCACCGGCACCATCACGTTTCTCTTCAGCGACATCGAGGGCAGCACCAAGAAATGGGAGCAGCAACCGGACGCCATGCGCGTGGCGCTGGCCAGTCACGACCGGCTGCTGCGGCAGGCGTTCGAGGCGGTGGGCGGTTTTGTTTTTAAAACGATCGGCGACGCGTTCTGCGTGGCCTTCGACACGCCACACGACGCGCTCGTCAGCGCGCTGGAGTCGCAGCGCGCGCTGCGGGCCGAGGTGTGGGGCGAAACGGGCGAGCTGAAAGTGCGCATGGCGCTGCACACTGGCACGGCGGAGCATCGGGACGGCGATTACTTCGGCCAGGCGCTGAACCGCGTGGCCCGCATGCTCGCCGCCGCGCACGGCGGGCAGGTGCTGCTTTCGCTGCCCACGCAGGAACTCGTGCGCGACGTGCTCCCGACCGGCATCGGCCTGCGCGCGCTCGGCGAGCACCGGCTGCGCGATCTCGCCCGGCCCGAGCAGCTTTTCCAGCTCACCGCGCCCGAGCTGCCCGCGCAGTTCCCCGCGCTGCGCTCGCTGGAAAGCGTGCCGAATAATCTGCCCGAGCAGCTCAGCAGCTTCGTCGGGCGCGAGCGCGAAATGGCGGAGGTGAAACGCCTCCTCACCAGCACCCGCCTGCTCACGCTCACCGGTCCCGGCGGCACGGGGAAAACGCGCCTCTCGCTGCAAGTCGCCGCCGATCTTTTCGACCAGTTTCGCGACGGCGTCTGGCTCGTCGAATTCGCCACGATCAGCGACGCCGCACTCGTCATCGAGACCGTGGCCGCCGCGCTCGATCTCCGCCAGGAAGCGGGCCGCCCGCTCACGACCACGCTCACCGCTTTCCTCCGCAACCGCCAGTGCCTGCTCATCTTCGACAACTGCGAGCATGTCGTCGCCGCCTGCGCCAGCCTCGCCGAGATGCTTCTCCGCTCGGGCCCGCAACTCCGCATCCTCGCGAGCAGCCGCGAGCCGCTCGGCATCGTGGGCGAAACGGCCTGGCCGCTCGCGCCGCTCTCGCTGCCCGAGCACTGGCGAGATCTCGCCGCCGGCCCCGATGCTCTAGCGCGCCTTTCGCAGTTCGAGGCCGTGTGCCTGTTCATCGATCGCGCCACCGTCGCGCGTCCCGTGTTCCAGGCGACGAACGAAAACATCCCCGTGATCGCGCAGATTTGCTGGCGGCTCGACGGCATCGCGCTCGCCATCGAACTCGCCGCCGCGCGCATCCGCGTGCTCACACTCCAGCAGATCGTCGAGCGGCTTGACGACCGCTTTCACCTCCTGACCACCGGCAGCCGCACCGCCGTGCCGCGCCAACAGACGCTGCGTTCGCTCATCGACTGGAGCCATGATCTGCTCAGCGAAAACGAGCGCATGCTCCTCCGCCGGCTCGCCGTTTTCGCGCGCGGGCGCACGCTGGAATCCATCGAGGCCGTCTGTGCGTGCGACCGCGTGTCGAAGTGGGAGATCGTGGATCTGCTCACGCAGCTCGTGGACAAGTCGCTCGTCTATGTCGAAAAGACCGTCCAGCACGGAGCGCGTTACTTCATGCTCGAATCCATCTGGGACTACGCCGAGGAAAAGCTGCGCGCCGCCGGCGAAGAGGACGCTTTCCGGCAGCGCCATCTCGACTACTTCATGGACTCTGCGGAGAAGGCCGCGCCGCACCTCCGCGGTCCGGAGCAAAAAAAATGGCTGGAGACCCTGGAGGTCGAAGAGCGGAACCTCCGCCTCGCCGTACAGACCAGCCTGGAGCTGCCGGGTCAGGTGCCGAAAGGCCTGCGCCTCGCCACCGCGGCGCAGCGTTTTGTGGAAGTGCGCGGGCTGTTCAAAAAGGCGCGCGAACATTTCGAAAAACTCCTCGCGCATCCCGACGCCGCACCGCGCGACGCCATCCGCGCCGCAGCGCTCGCGGCCGCCGGACGCCTCGCCTGGGTTGCCGACGACATGCCCGCCACGCTCGCGCTACACACCGAGGCGCTGGAAATCTTTCGCGAACTCGGCGGCACCCGAGGCACCGCCAAGGCCCTCGCGGATCTGGCCTTCCACGCTTTCGATGCCGAGGATCTCCCCCGTGCGCAAAGCCTCGTCGAGGAGGCCGCGAGCTTGGCCGCACCGCTCCGTGATTCGCGGCTCACCGCGCACGTCCAGCACGTCCGCGGCGTGCTCGCCGCCGCCCGGGGCGACTTCGCCGGCGCGCTCGCGCTGGATGAAGAAAGCATCGCGCTCTACCGCCAGGCTGGCGACACGTGGCTCGTGGTCATTCTCTGCTGGGCCGTGGGCGTCAACGCCTCCGTGCTCGGGCGCTTTCCCGAGGCGCACGCCCACCTCAGAGAGTGCCTGCTCGTAGGGATCGATCTCGGTAACCGCTGGGGCGCGTCCTACCCGCTCGACGCCTTCGCCTTTCTCGCCCTCGCCGAGCGCGACTACGACCGCGCCGCGCGTCTTTTTGGCGCCGCCGAAGCCCACCGCACCCGCAGCGGCGTCGTTCCCAGCATCGCCGACCACCCCGCCCTCCGCGCCCTCCGCGCCGCCGCGCCCGACTTCACCGGTCCCGCCATCGACGCCGCCCGCGAGGAAGGCCGCCTCCTCGATCTCGACGCCGCCATCGCCCTCGCCACGCATGCACCACCATCAGATCCCCACGTATGACCGTCTCCGCAATGTCGTTACGACCCGCGCAATCCCGAGCCAAGCCTCGCGGCCAGAATAGCATGTCGCGCCCATGAAGTTCGCCATTTATCTGCTCCTCGCCCTGCTGATCTTCGGCGTCTTCCGCACTCATCTCAGCGTGCGCCGGAGCACCAGCGCGGAGGAGCGCGGCATCGCCATCCGGTTCTCGGCGTTCGCGTGGCTGGTCGGTTTCCTGTTTTTCCTCGCGTTCGCTTTTCTGCCGAACAAACAGCGCGTCATCCTGATGGTGCCGGCCTTCATCGTCGCCATCGGCCTCGCCAGATTCTGGCGCGACAAACGCGCGCACTTGCGGCGGAGGAGCGCGGAACAGGCCCGGCTCGACCGGATGAAGCGCGTGAACTGACGGCGGAATAAAGTGCGCGGACCGGCATCCCGCCTTTGCCAACGGAAAAGCCCCGCGCTAAAATCCCCCGCCATGACCACTCCGCCACGCCGCCTCGCCCTGCTCGCGGGCCTCGCCATCGCCTTCGCGAGCTGCCACGCCGAACCGCCGCAAACCGCCGGGAAGCCCGGCACCACCACGAACATGAAGAAAGAAGAACTCCGCAAAAAGCTAACCTCCGAGCAATACAACGTGACGTGCGAAAACGGCACGGAGCCGCCCTTTCGCAACGCCTACTGGAACCACCACGAGGCCGGCATCTATGTGGACGTGATCAGCGGCGAACCGCTCTTTGCCTCAATCCACAAATTCGATTCCGGCACCGGCTGGCCGAGCTTCTGGCAGCCCTTGAAAAAGGAAGCCCTCCACGCCCGCAACGACGTGAGCTACGGCATGGCGCGCGACGAAGTGCGCTCGACCAAAAGCGACGCCCATCTCGGCCACGTCTTCGACGACGGCCCGCAACCCACCGGCTTGCGCTACTGCATCAATTCCGCCGCACTGCGCTTCGTCCCCGTGGCGAAGCTCAAGGAATCCGGCTACGAGGAATTCCTGCCGCTCTTCGCCAAGCCCGCCGCGAAGTAACGCGGGCCGGAAGCTCGGCTCACGATGACGGCGGGGGCAGGATGTCTGCGAGCCGCACGTCCTTGCTCAGCATCCGCTCGCCGTCGAATTCGAACCACGCCGCGAAGCGCTGGCCGGCGAGCATGGGCGGCAGCCAGTGCTGATCGTCCTCCCACATTTCGCCATAGGGAATCTCCGGGAGGTCGCACCAGAACGGCGTGGCCTCGTCCGTCTCGATCAGCTCGCCGGTGAAATCGCGCGCGAGGAAAACGGTGCAGTGCAGGCTGTAGCCGTCGGTGAATTGGAAATGCAAAACGCCGCGCTCCTCGACTGCCA
>JAYWEB010000111.1:0-34875 GCA_043779575.1 Chthoniobacter sp.
AGAATCCGAATGGCGTTTCAATCATCGCCAGGATAATCTCTACCTCTTAATCCTCAAAAACCTCCGTCTTTTTCCCATCGTGTTCTAGGCAAGCCCCAATGGTATTGCGACTCGGATTATCAGCGCGAGTTGCTGCGCTACAACGACGAGACGAAACGGGCAACGAACGTCTGGACGCGCCGCGCACGAAACGAGCGCTTCGCCCGTTACTGGCTGGCGATGACCAATCGGCAACTCCGCCGGCAACGGCTCATTCTCTACATCTCGCCGCCCACTCTACTCCGCTTTCGTCGCCGGCTTGGTCGTCGGCGCAAACTTCACCCCGCGCGCCGCCGCTTCGCGTTCACGCTCGCGGATGAAGTCCATGAACTTCCGCACGTCGTAGCCGGACTTGCGGGCGAGTTCATCGCGCGTGTGGCGGATTTCGGTGAGAATCGGGTTCGGCTGCATGGGATTCATAGTGGCAGGAGTTCTTCCGGTGTGCAAATCACCGGGCAAGCCAGCCCCCGCTCGGCGCACGCGCGCTCAATGCGGCGGACGAGATGGGGGTTGTTGATGTGTTTGCAATTCCATGTCAGCAGGAAGTCCATCGCGTGGACGGCGGAAAAAGCGATATGTGCCGCATCCGGCGCAGCGACCGCCGGAATGACCCCGGAGCCAAGCAAATGCTCGATCAATTCATCCACCTCCGGCTGCGCTGGCAGGCGTGGAATCCCGTCCAGCACCCGCAGCCGTGCCTCCGCCATCGCGGCATCCCCTTCCGCGACCTCCACCTCGACGACTTCTGACGTGAAGAGTTCGTATTCGTGGCGCTTTGTTTCCCACCATTCTTCCGTCGTCTCTTGGTCAGCCGCCAACCGCAAATCCCGGCTCCGCCGCGCCGTCAGGTAGCTCGGGATCGTTGTTTCGAGGTAGAGTTTCGGCAGGCTCATCCTCTAGGTCTCATCATTGCTCCGGGGAATCGGCGAAATCCTCAGCCTGCATTTCTTCCTCGGCTATCTGCCTTAAATTATACTTTTCCCGCTCGTCGGGGGTCATTTTTTCCAATGCAACGGTTTCGCGGTATTCGCGAGCGTCGGCTGCCATCGTAAAAGTCACTTCAAGTCCTTTCTCGGCTGCCAACGTGCGAACTCGCTCCAACGGAACGCGGAAAAACTCTTTCCGATAGTTCACCTTGTTAATCCGGGCATCGTCGAACTCTTGATGAAGCATCCGTTCCAAAGTTGGCGCATCATCGCTTCTGATCATTGCGTGGACGTCGAACGCAAACGGCACTGAAGCATCACCGAGTTCCTTGATTCGGTCCTCCGGGATGAGTCGGCGTGTCATCCCGATCTTGATCACATCGTCGCCGAATGAACCGACGTTCGAGATGATATAGACGTTCCCGGCACGCGTCTGTTGTGCCATTGAAAGCGCGCGCTGACCTTTCGCCTCTGCCTCTGCGAGACGCTGATTGATCTCGGCAAGCTGGGCTTCAAATCTCGACCGCTCCTCCGCGCTGGCGTGCTCCACCTCGGCCAGTATTTTCTCCCTCGCTTGTTTGATCACCGCCTCTTCCCTCGCCGCCTCTTGCATCGCGCGCTCATATTCGCGCCGCGCCTTTTCTTCCTCGCGAATCCGCTCTTGGATCTCGCGTTGCTCCTCCCGCTCTTTCAATCGCAGTTCCTGGGTGACGACCGCCCACTTCAGTTCAGCCAAGCGCGCGTCTAAGTAAGCTGGTAGAATGCGCGCGTCTCGGAAGGCCAATCCATTCATGTTTACCACGCTGAATGCGTCTTGCAGCTCGCGCTCCAACGTTCCGTAGTTGTCGTGTTTTGTTCGGCTAAGAATGGCGTCAACGCGCCCGTTGAATGCATCAATGACGAACCGATTGGCGCGATCCCGTCGATCCTCTTCCTCGTAGTTACAAGTCGCCGCCAGCTTTAACTCTACCAGCCGACGCGACTGTTCACGGGCTGCTTTAAGTTCTTCGCCGGCTTTCGTATGACCGAAAGCCGCCCCCAGTTCGTCCAGTAGGCTGCGTGTCGGAACAACGTATTTGTCGCCGTATCCGTTGACGACGTTCCAGAGGGCTTCGACCGCTTGTTCAAGCACTTGTTTGTCGCGCATGGCGATATAGGCGTCACCAGCGACCTGCTCGGCACGGCGCTCCGCAGCTTCTGCAATGCGACCAGCATCGCGCGTGGCTTGGATAAGAAGAGCATCGGCCTGCTCGCGAATGTCCTTTGCTCGCTGCTGCGACGCACGGCGCTCTTCCGCCGTTGCGGCTCGCGTCTGATCCACCAGCAATTGCGCTTCTTGACGCAAAGCCGCAGCTTCCGCAATCGCTTCAGCGAGGCTCTTTCTCACTTCACTCTCAGCGTCCTGCAGACTGGCGTAACCTCGCAATGGGCCAAGTTCAGCTAGTACCGCCTCCAGTTGTTGCGTCGCTGCTCCATGCACTTTTAGTGCTTCCTTTTCGTAGTGTTCGCGAACGCGCTCCGATTCTGCGGCGAGTTCGGCAAGCCTTTGTTCCAAGGTCTGCTGTGCATAAGCCACCGCAGATTGCGATTGTCCACGCGCGAGGGTTATTTCTCGTTCGCTTTCGTTCCGCGCAGCCTCGGCTCGCCGATTCGCCGCGACGGCTGCCGCTTCTGCGCGCTGCTTGAGGAAATAGAACACCGCGAGCGCAGCGCTTGTGATCAGCCAGAGAACCAAAAGAAATGTCGTCATATGGTGAGGGATTGTTCCGCACTCTCATCAGGCAGCCGGGTCACGGGTTTGAGCTTGGAACCGATCTCCACACGAAGCTGCCGCACGTTATTGAGAAGTCCGGTGAAGTTCATCCTCTCCGGCTGAGCCGGAGTTAAATCCTCAGGTGTAAGTGGGACGATGGGAAGAAACTCACCCCCTTTGCGCGATGCCATGACGTCGCCTCGATGACGAAAATTCTCCATCGAGTCGGATGGATCGAGCTGTTCAAAATCTAACCGTTCGACCACATCGCGCACGATTGCCGCGGAGAGCACCGGCAATTCTGCCGGTCTCCCGCTGCGCGCGTCGATACCATGCACAGATGCAGCCACCAGAACCTCATTGACGGGCAGCAACGCCAGAACTTCGCGAGCGAGCCGAAGAACACATCCGCACACGTAGTCCTGATAGATTTCATGAAAGCGCGGCTTCGGCATCGCTTTAATGGTAAGTTTTCCGGCAGCCGTTAGTGATTTCACGTCGGCGGGGATGGCCTCCCGGCCATTTACGGTCAGCACACATTCGATGAGCCTGGGACTACGCACCGTGAAATGGATGGAAGACCCGAGGTGAGCGATCTCCCCGAGCGAAGAAAACTCCGAGATCGCTTCCGAATAAGCGCCTGCCTCGCCGGATAATACCCGGTTCGCCAGCGCACGCATGCGCTCCCACTCGGCGCGTTCTCTTTCGTATTCGTCACGCATCGTTAGATACTCTCGCTCGTCGCGCGCCCGCGCCTCCTCCGCAGCGGCGCTTCCACTGCCAGCCCCATTTTCAAGCTCCCCGACACCGTGTATTAGCACCGCGGCAAACTCATGACGACCAGGCCTGACGGGCTCGTGCGGTGGGAGCGCTGACGCAAATTCTGCCCACTCGATGGGTGCGCTTTGCTCTTTCTGGACAGAAAGTAAAACCTCCAGTGCATTTTCGTGTGCCTCTACCTCGAGCCGTGCCTGCTCTAGCGCCGATAGCTTTGCTCTTTCTTTGGAACGCCGCTCCAAGTCTTTCTGCCGTTTGCGTGCCTCGCGCTCTTGACGCCGCTGCTCCGCTTGCAACCTCCGCACTTGTGCCGTCCAGCTACTCACCGTGCCTACTTTATGGCTTCGGCGCAGGTGGGTTGCCACCACCAGTGGCGGGTTTCTTCTCCCGTTGCGGGGCGCGTTCGATGTGGCTGGCGCTGTCCCAGGCGCGGAGCTTGTCGGGGTTGCGGGTGTATTTGTTGCGCATGATGGCGTCGAGGTAGTTGACTTCTTTCATGCCCGCTTTGATGAGGCGTCCGACGGCGGCGGTGCTTTCCACGCCTTCGCTGTCGTCGCTCTCGACGGCATCCTCGGCGGCGTCGATGGCTTTGCGGTCGTCGGCGAGATCGGTGACGAAATCGGCGGGGAGTTCGTGGGCGACGAACTTGGCGATGAGCGCGGTCTTGGCGGTCTTTTGCGCGGCGGTGTCGTCGGCGGCGAATTGGAATTGCGCGAGGAAAGTGTCGGCGGTGGTGAGGAGCGCGGTCTGGCTCGGGCTGTCCGGCGGGCGGAAAGTATCGGCGAAACCGGCGGTGTCCTGCGCGATGGCGCGGGCGGTGCGGGAGATATTTTGCAGGTCGAGGCGGAGGGCATCGAGGAGCACTTCTTTGGCGGTGACGCCGCCGCTTTGCTGCGCGGCTTTGGCGGCGTCGAGGTCGGTGATGACTTTGGCGACATTGGCGAAGCGTTTCAGTGCTTCGCCGCCCGCGGCGAAGTCGGTGGCGTTGCCAGTGCCGAAGGTTTTGACGCGGCCAAACATGTCGTAGCGGCGGGTTTCGCGGTCGTTCATAGGAGGAGTGAAGTGAGAGGTTTTTGGTGAGGTGGAAGGTGGAGACTGCGCGCGTAGCCTGCCCCGATGGGCAATAATTGCCAAGACTGAAAGCGAAACCCGCAAATGGCTCATCCACAGATAGAAGCGCACGGGGCAAACCTCGGCTGACACGCTCCAAGGCTCGATTTACACACGCCAAGGCGCATCTCGCACGCTCCCAAACCGAAGCTGACACGCACCACGATTCGATGGACATGCACGAATCCGAAACGCTCAGGCGCCACGGATCGTCTCGCATCGGAAAACACAAAGCTCGCACGCGCCCGCGCGCGGCGCGCAGCGCACCCGGCTCGGCTGACACGCACCACGACTCGGCGCGCACCGGCCACGGCGATGCGGCACGCGGCGAAGCCGACGCTGCACGCCACCAAGACGCGACGCGCACGCGGCGAAGGTCGCACCGCATTCGCGATGGCAGGATTTGCGCGGGACGAAGTTCGCACCGCAGCCGGAAACACAAAACTCGCACGCGGCAAAGCGCAGCGCGGCGATGCGCGTAGCAGAGGTTCCCGCGAAAAGATGCTCCGTATATGGAGCAGGTTTGATGGACAGATGATGCAGGATGTCTTCCATGAAAACCCAAACGAGCAGTCAAAAACCGAAACGGAATCGCATCGCGGTAACGCTGCATATTCTGCGCAGCCGCTACGATGTCTTCGCGCTGGCGAGCGAGGAGATCGAACGGCGCACCGGCACTGCGCCGGGTGTGGAGGCGATGATGGAGTATGACTTGGAAAGCACGGTCGATCCCGACGACCTCGCCGATCTGTATTGCTTCACGGTCTTGAAGTGGTCGGCCAAGCAGATCGACAAAGTTTCCAACCACTACACGGGCAGGCCGCGCGTGAGAAAGCGGAGTGATGCAAAGCAATAGCGCGTCGAATCCGAACAACTCGGGCAGTTCGATTTCCTGCCATCCAGAAAGGACACACCCGATGGCCACCTACCCACTAACCGGCTACGGCCTCATGGGGAAACGCCACTGGACGGAGTTTTGCCCGCAGATGGTGAAGGAGCTGGAGGCGCAGGGCAGATTGGAGGAGGCGCTCTACGAGGCGCAGGAGGCGACCTGCGAGGAGATGATGGAACTGCGCAGCCGACTCCAGAAGGAGCAGAGCTTGACGCCGCAACGTTGGACCTTTGCCCAACCTCCGCGGGAACTCCGGGGAGGCTTCGCGTCGGCCAAGTGGGTTGGTGCCTCTTCGCTGGCGCTCGCCCCCGCTCAATCGGCGCGGGGCCTGGGAAGGAGAGCGAAAGGACTTTGTCCTTCGCCAGTGGCAGCGGCTCCGGTTCGGGCGGAAGAAGGGTGGAGGGGATTGCCGTGGCTACTATCCGGGTGATGGAGCGTGGGTCGATGTAATGGGCGAAATCAGTTGAGTCAAGACTGCCGGCAAATGGCTTGGCCGGAATGACGACGGCGAGCACGCCGTCATCAAGCCACCGGGCGGTCCCCGGCGCGTGAATCCCGAGATGATGACCGCCGGCGAGGTGGAGGGTGAAAGGAATGAAGGGGCGCACGGCAAGCAACTGGCTTAGGAGGTCCGGGAGCATGCGGTGATTCAAACCCCCGACGTCACCGAGATAGGCTCAGTCGTGGGTAAGCTGACGCGCGCGGCCTCTTCGTCATCGAGTTCGGGAGAGGTGGGCCTTGAGGCGGGCGGGCGATGGGTGAGGAGTTCGATCCTGCCGTTGAAATCCTCGACGAGGGCAGTGAGGCTCTCGACCCAGTCGCCGCTGTTGTAATAGGCGGTGCCCTCGATCATGCGGATGACGGGTGAGTGGATGTGGCCGCAGACAACGCCGTCCACATGGTCGCGCCGGGCATAATGGACGATGGCTTTTTCAAACTCGCCAATAAAGCTGACCGCGTTCTTCACGCTCTTTTTCACGTAAGCGCTGAGCGACCAGTAACCAAGGCCGAGGACGCGGCGCAGCGCATTGACGGGTGTGTTCAGCTTGAGGAGGAATTGATAGCCGACATCGCCGACATAGGCGAGCCACTTCATGTTTTGCACCACGGTATCCAGCTCATGCCCGTGGATGACGAGCAGGCGGCGGCCATCGGCGGTGGTGTGGATGTCGCGCGGCATGATCTCGACCGCACCGAAGTGTCCGAAAAAGCCGGCGACAAACTCGTCGTGGTTGCCGGGGATGTAAATGACGCGGGTGCCTTTGCGTCCGGTACGGAGGAGTTTCTGGATCACGTCGTTGTGCGCCTGCGGCCAGTAGATGCCGCGGCGGAGTTGCCACACGTCGAGGAGATCGCCGACGACATAGAGCGTTTCGAACTCGTGCTCTCGCAGAAAGGCGAGCAGTGCCTCGGCCTGGCTGCCGCGCGTGCCGAGATGGACATCGGAAATCCAGGCGGTGCGGTAATGTTTCATAGGACAGTCTGGAGACGACTAAGACCTTGTGACCGGACTAATGGCAATGGGTCTTCGCATGAAAGGCGCTGAATTCACCTTGTTGTCACATAAGCGCCGCACGGTCGTCTTTATGCCGCCTCCGCGAAAGCTCACCTTGCGAATTCGGCAAATCGTCACCTCAACCGCCAGGATTCTTCATCTTCGGCGTCCAACTTGCCAGGAAACCAATCACGCCATGCCAAAATTCCGCCGTGCCCATTGCCACCGTTGCGAAGGTGAACGCCATTTTTGGAAGCGCAACCTCGATCACACCACACACCTTGCGGCGTCCGTCTTTACTTTCGGCTTTTGGTCGGTCTGCTGGCTCGCCCTGACAATCCGCCACCTTCGCAGGGCCTGGCGCTGCTCGTCCTGCGGATCTCGTCTGCGGCTAGCTCCCAGTACGCCCGCGCATCGGGTGTAGCGCGCTTCTGCCAGCGTGGCGCAGTCGCTTTCATAGCACTTTTCCGCGGAATCACGTTTGGGCACCCGGGCGATTTGCCTGAACAATGTCACGTCCCCGCCCCGCGTTTGTCACAACACGGCTCCACATTCGGTGGAGCCCATGCACCCGTTCACACCTCCTTCGCTTCAACCCCGCGGGTGCGTTTCATCCCGCGACGCACGCCTTTCCACGCCGGCCGCGGATGCACTGATTGGCGCCTGTGCCAGGTCAAGAGCATGAGGAAACGCATACTGATCGCGGACGATGAGCTGGACGTGCTCGCCCTGCTGGAGACGCGGCTTTCCGCCTCCGGCTACGAGGTGCTCAAAGCCAGCGACGGCCCCACCGCGCTCGCCCGCGCCCGCACCGACAACCCTGCGCTCCTCGTGCTCGACGTGATGATGCCCGGCATGTCCGGCTTCGAGGTTTGCCGCACTTTGAAAGCCGACCCGAAGACCGCGCGCCTGCCCATCATCCTGCTCACCGCGCGGCACGAGGAGATCGACCGCGTGCTCGGCTTTGAGTTCGGGGCCGATGACTATGTTTTGAAACCCTTCAGCCCGCGCGAACTGGTGCTGCGTATCCAGGCGCTGCTGCGCCACCAGCTCCAGCCGCTCACCGAACCGAGCGCGATTCTCAAGCTCGGCCCGATCAGCGTGGACCGCTTTGCCCATCGCGTGACCGTGCAAAACCGGGCCGTGGAATTGACCCGCACTGAATTCAAACTGCTGAGCATTCTCATGGAAACGCCGGGCCGGGTGCTCAACCGCGAGGAGTTGCTCGAGTCCGTCTGGCCGGCGCAAGCCAACATCGAGATCCGCACCGTGGACACCCACATGCGCCGACTCCGCGACAAGCTGGGCAGCCGTGGCAAACAGATTCAGACCATTCGCGGCTTTGGCTACCGGATCGACGGCGCGTAGCGCGCCGCCTCACGGCTCGCTAGTTCTTCCAGTCGGCGGCGGCGTCCGCTTTTTCCCAAAGCCGTGCAGCAGCAGCAGCACCGCCGCCGCCAGCAGCACGATACCGCCCATCGCGCGATTCACCATCCGGTCGCGCCGCGCCGCCGCCGCCGCCTCGTCTTGGAGTTGGCTCAGTCCCGCGAGAATCGTCCGCGCGCTCGCCTCCACTTTGTCCCGCGACAACCTTCCTCCCCGCTGAATCTGCCTCAGTGGCGCACCCAGCGCCATGTGCCGCGTGAAGGGCGGAAACTGCCGGTCGGTTTCACGGCTCGCGAGAACCGCCGCCTCGCCGCCCTCATCCTCGAAAATAAGCACCATGCCCACCGATCCCCCGACCCAGCGCTCCACGTAGCGATGGCCCAGCTCCGAGAGCCGGGCTTTTTTCTGCGAAGGTGGCACCCACAGCGAATGAACCGTGAGCAGATAGACCGAGATCCCGCGCTCGCGCGCCCCGGCCATCAGGTATTGGTTCAGTGCTTCCGCCCGCTCGGGAAGCAGGACGGAGGCTTGATCCGCCACGAGGCCGGCGGGTTTTTCCGGGAAGGGTTCGTCGTCGCAGCTCCCCGTCGCGACGAGCGCCAGACTCAGACCGCAGGTCAGAGAAGCAAATTGGTGACAACGCACCCGGAAGATCATGGGGAAAAGCACGGTTAGGGTACTCACAAAGGCCTGCGGGGCTGGAGCCGGTCAATCACAATTTGAGGCGTTCCGACCTGAGAATGCCGCCGCCCAACAGTCAAAAGCGTCATGCTATTGCCATGTCCGCGTCATGCCCAAACGCCCTCATGGGTCATTGTGGCGGTTCCGTCGCATTCGACCCGGAATCTTTGCAACACCCCCCTTTACCAAGCCACCCACCACCCTTAAAAAAAGTGCGCCGATAAAAGTGCAATTACTGCCCTTCATTCGGTTTCACCATCCGACAATCCACCTAAATAAAAATCATCTCATGCATATGAAAAAATCCCTCAAAGTCCTGTCTCTTGCCGTCCTCGCCGTGGGCGGGCTGGGAGTTGCGCCAGCCATGGCGCAAAACCCCAACTTCACCCCCGGTGACCTCATCATGGGCTTCCGCGCCACGGGCGGCATCGGCTCGACCAGCACCATCCTCGCGGACCTCGGCGACACGGCCACCGTTTACCGCGATGCGACTGGTTCGATCACCAACATCCTGAACCTTGGGACGGTGCTCTCCAACACGTTCGGAACCGGCGCCGGAAACGCCATCGAATGGTATGAGCGGACGGATCTCCTCTTCGGTCTCGCCGGGACCTGGAGCAATAGCAACCCTCCCAGCAGCCTGCAAAACGGCGATCCCGAGTCCACGCTCTACATTTCCAAGTCCCGCACCGCCGTCGGGGCCAATGAGTTTCTGAAGAACTCGACCATCAACGCGCCGAGCCTGGGCAATACGTCCGCCGCGGCGAACGCGATGATCTCCATGCAGCAGGTGCTGGAAACCCAGTATAGCAACGGCACGGAGGTCATCCCGACCTCCCTCGCCAATACTTGGGATGAATACAATCCCATGACGGGCGCGACCCAGAATACGGCTTGGGGCGGCGCCTTCACCGGTGGCATCCAGCAGGCATTCTCGGTCGGGAACCGGGGCACTTATTCCGTGGGTATCGCGGAAGGCGCACTCGACCTCTACCGCGTCTCGCTCGCGGAAAATGGCGATGTCCCCGGAGGTTATGTCTCATCGACGGCCAACCGCGCGGGTGAGTTCCAAGGCACGATCGTCATCGCCCAGAGCGGTGCGGTTTCCTTCAACGCCGCCTCCGTGCCCGAGCCAACCTCCGCGATGCTGCTCGGCATCACTGGCCTGGTAGGCGTCATCGCCCGCCGCCGCCGTTCCATCGCTTAAGTCACTTCAGCAATAAAAACCACCATCCAGCAGACCTAATAAACCCAACGCAACAGCAATCCTAAAATCCTCAAAAATGAAAACCAAATTCATCCTTAGCGGCCTCGCCGCCCTTGCCCTTGCGGTTACCGCAAACGCGCAAGTTGTCGTCAATGTCACCGGCTCGACGGCCTTCCGCAGCGCCGCCGTTGACACCATCATCGCGTCCTACGGCGCCGGCCTCACCGGCGTCGCCCACACCGGCACCGCCGGCACCATCGCCGCTCTCCGCGGGGCCACCCGCTCCATCTTCCGGGGCACCTTCCCCGGTTCCGGCGATACCATCATCCGCTGCACCTGGACCGGATCTGTCGAGGGCATCCGCGATCTGGCCGTCCCGCAGAATCAAACCTTCCTGCCCGCCTCGGCGCTGACCGGAAGCGGCACGTCCTACACCGGACCGAACAGCGTCACGGCGTATTTCAGCAGCACGGCCACCCCGGCCAGCGCACCCGCGAAGTTTGCCTTCTCCGACGTGTTTCCCACGACCTCGCCCTACGATGTGTCGGGCCTCACCGATACCCAGGTGGGTGTCCTCACCTTCGTCCCGATCGCGAACAAAGGTGTCTCGGCCAACCTGACGAACCTCACCACGCAGCAGTTCAAGGCGCTCTTTGGATCGGGTTTCCAAAAGCTCAGCCTGTTCACTGGCATCGCTACGGACACCACCAATGTCTATGCAACCGGACGCAGTGACCTTTCCGGGACGCGCTCGACTTACCTGGCCGAACCCGGCTACGGCGTCTCGCAGGTCGTCAACCAGTGGAAACCCACGGTCGTCACCGGTGCTGTCACCACGCTGCAAAACTGGCCGGTCGGCGACGGCGTCAACGCTTCGAGCGTGTGGAACGGCGATGTCGCGGGCAATGGCGGCTTCCAGAGCGGCGGAACCGTTTCCACCGCCTTGCAGGCCACCACAGCCTCGGTGCAGTTGAAAAACGCTGCCGGCACCAACATCGGCACTCCCGTGGCCGTGAACTACATCAGCGTCCTCGGCTCGGCGGACTCCTTGACCGCCGTCACCGGCGGCGCGAAGGCTCTTAGCTACAACGGCGTGGGGATCACCCCGGCCAGCCCGCTCAGCGCGGCGGACATCGCCAAAGTCGCCCGCGGTGCCTACACCATGTGGGGCTACGAGCACCTGATGTATGGCGGCGACCTGTCGGCGGCGCAGGATCAGGCGTTCTTCGACCAAATCACCGCGAACATCGCTGCGAACCTCGGTTCCGCCGGTATCCCGATCGGGACGATGGTCGTGTCGCGGGGCGATGACGGCGGTCTGGTTGCCCCGTAGTCGCAAACCTGGCCCTCCTTCCTGCGGCGAGACTCCGCAGAAGGTCATCAAATCACGACTGGCGCCGGGGCAACCCGGCGCCAGTTTGTTTTGGTTCAACGCACCGATTTTTTCCTCACCCGCGCGAACTTTCCGATGCTCATGCACAAATCCACCGCTTTGCTTTGCGGCAGTCTGGCACTCGCCGTGGCCACCATCGGCTATTACGCCCTCGACACCGACGACCGGCCTTTTCCTCCAGCCGAACTGCCCGCGGAGGGGCCGGCCAAGTCTCCCCAAAATTCTTTCCGCTCCGCTGCGGCTCCCGCGGTGACTGCACCGACGGCGGGAGAAAGTGAGCCGGCGGCAACGGATGTCGCCGCCGCTCCAGTGGTGTCGAAAGTTACGGGTGACCCATCACCCGCCGGATCGTCCATGACGGCAGCAGCGGCGCGACCAGCAGACGTTGCTGCATCCGGCTCGGGTGCCCGGCCGCCGCAGACCGTGGCAGCGCCCGCTCGACAGGCGCAGGTATTCGGGTTGCCGCCTGGGCTTCAGGCACCGGCGGCGCTCATTGAAACCGATCCCTCCCTGAAGCTTTCTCCGCTGCAGGAGGATCTGAAAAAAGAGATCACCAAGCAGTTTCTCGCAGCGATCAACGGCGGGGTCACCGGTGCCTCCGAGGGTGCGGTCGTGGAGGCCGATGCCTGGACCGCCGCGCAGGCGCGGGCGGACAGTCGTTTTCGCAAGTTATTCGGGGACGCCGCGTACATGAGCCAGAGCTTGAACGCGGCCCGCATCCCCCTTCTGCCGGAATAACATCGGGCGGGCGTTACGGAGCGACCGCCGGCTTGGCCGCCTTCAGCAATTCAGCCGCCTGCCGACGCGCCTCGGCGGCGTCCTCCGCCGGAGTTTTTTCGAGAATCTCGTCGAGTGCTTTTTTCGCGGTGACCTCGCCGCGCAGGTCCGCGACCATGAGCCATTTGAGAGCTTCGATTTTCGCCGCCCGCTCTTCTTTGGGCTGGCCGGCGAGCAGCAGGCCGAGGTTGCTCTGCGCCTTCGCGTGATCCTGCCCGGCGGCCTTGCGGAACCACGCTTCGGCTTCCTGCCAATTCGATTTCGTGCCTTTCGCGTCGCGCAGCATCGTGCCGACCGTGTTCTGGGCATTTGCGTTGCCGGTCTCCGCGGCTTTCAGCAGCAGGGCGAAAGCGCGCTCGTAGTCCTGAGGCTGGCCGGATTCTCCGAAGTAGAGAGCCTCACCTTGCAGCACGAGCGCCTCCACCATGCCTTGGTCCGAGGCGCGCTGAATCCATTGAAACGCCTCCTTCTCATCCTTCGGCACACCCCGGCCTGCGAGCAGCATCCGCCCGAGATTGAACTGCGCTTTCGCTACGCCTTTGTCCGCGGCTTTTCTCAACCACGCCACCGCCTGCGCGTCGTCCTGGGCGACTCCCAAGCCGCCGGAATACATGAACCCGATCCCGGCTTCGGCCTCCGCGTGGCCTTGCGCCGCCGCTTTCCGCATCGCGGCCAGCGCCTGCGCATAGTCGCGCGGCACGCCCTCGCCGCGGAGATATGCCCGGCCGAGCCGGTATTGGGCGTTCAAGTCGCCCTTCTCCGCCGCCGTTCTCACTTTTTCCAATTCTAAATCATCCGCGTAACTGCACAGCGCGGATGCCAGGGTGAAAAGGAGGAAGGCGCGGAAGATCGTTTTCGATTTCATCCGCAAACCATACCTCAAGAACCGCTTTTACTTCACGTTACAATTCGGAAACAGCGCCACGGTTTCCGAGGAAAGGGATCGCTCCGATGATTGACGGAGACCGCCAGCCGCGGCCTTCTACTGGTCATTCCGACCCGCCGCATAAGCCTCAAACACCCGCCGGATTTCATCGCGAACGCGGCGAAAGACGGCGAATTGCTCGTCCTCGGTTCCCGTGGCGTGCGCGGGATCGTCGAAGCCCCAATGGTGGCGGTTCACCTGACCGGGAAACATCGGGCACGCTTGGTCGGCGTTGCCGCAAACGGTGATCACGGTTTCGACTGGCTGAGTGAGAAACTCGCTGAGGTGTTTGGACTGGTGCGCGCTGCAGTCGATGCCGATTTCCTGCATCGCCTTGATCGCCAGGGGATGCACATAGCCCGCCGGTTTGGAGCCGGCACTGGCGACGCGGAAGGTCTCGCCAGCAGCTGCCCGGAGGATGCCTTCGGCAAGGTGACTACGGCAGGAGTTGCCCGTGCAGAGGATCAGTACGAGGGGTTTTTCCATGGTGAAAAATCTCAGCAGCAACCTTCACCCGCACAGCCGCTAGTGGGTTCAACAAGGCAGACGTCTTTGGCGAGGCAGTCGGTGTGTTTCGAGCCGAGTTGAAAGGTGAGGACTCCGTCTTCTGCCTCTGCCGTCAGCACCGGGAATTGCGAGATCGCACAGTCCTCGTATTCGATCTCCACATCGAGATCATCGCCGTTGAAAAGAGGCGCGGCCAGGTCGAAAGCCCCGGCCAGTTTGCGTGGCGCAAAACGGTGATCCACGTCATCCGCGACCCATGACTGCAATGTGGCATTCGAGATTTTCCGCACCTTCCCGCCACAATCGATGAAGGTCTTGTCGATGCGGCCGACTTCGGTGATGTGGGCGTGAACGGGCACGCGGTCCCCGTCGGGCAGGATGAAGCGGAGTTCGTGATTCGGATGATTGAGGAGGTGCGTTTTGAATTCGGTGGTTTTCATAGATTGGTTGGTTGGTCGTTTACATCGGCGTCGCAGCACGCCGGGCCGCGCACCAGCGCGCACATTGGCGTGGCGAGCAGAGCGCCGAGCACGGGCCCGGCGAGATAGAGCCAAAAGTGTTCGAGGTGGCCGCTGACCACGGCGGGGGAAAGCGAGCGAGCGGGATTCATGGACGCGCCGCAAATCGGGCCGGCGAACATCGCTTCCAGCGCGATGACTGCGCCGATGGCGATGCCCGCGGTGATGCCTTTCTCTTTCGATCCGGTCGAGACGCTGAGAATCACCAGCATGAGCAGGAAAGTGAGCACGATTTCGAGAACGAAGCTCTGCATCGGCGTGCCTGCGGGAAGGGTCGCGCCGAGCAGGGTATCGGCCGGAAAAAGAAACCGCAGCAGTCCGCTCGCGGCGAATGCGCCGAGCACCTGCGCGCCAAGGTAGCCGGGGACATCGCGCCACGGAAAACGCCGCGCCGCGGCGAAGGCCGTGGTGACGGCGGGATTGAAGTGCGCGCCGCTGACATCGCCAAACGTGTAGATCATCGCGAGAACGATCAGGCCAAAGGTCAGCGCGATACCCGGATGTGTGATCGCCCCGCCGCTCTCGTGGTTGATGACGATCGCGCCGGTGCCAGCGAAGACGAGAGCGAAGGTTCCGATGAATTCTGAGAGCAGTTTTCTCATCGGCCCTCAGTCAATCGCTTCGGCGAGCTCACACGCCTCGGCGCACCATGCTTCGATCTGCGCTTTGATCAGATCCCGGACACGCCGTGCCTCGGCGACCCCGGCTTCATCGCGACCCGTGACTGCTGACGGATCGGGAAAACTCCAGTGCAGGCGCTTCGTAACACCGGGAAAAATTGGGCAGCGCTCCGCGCTGACCTGATCGCAAACGGTGATGACATAAGCGAATGCTTTGCCCGATCTCCAAACGTCAAAGACACTCTGCGTGGCCCGGCCCGAAATATCGATGCCAACCTCGGACATCGCCTGCACGACAAACGGATTAAGCTGACCCGGCTCCAACCCGGCGCTATGCGCCTCGAACTCGCCGCCACAAAGCTCGCTCAGCCACGCCTCAGCCATCTGGCTGCGCGCGCTGTTGTGAACGCAGATGAAGAGGACGCGCCTCTTCATACTCGTGCCGCCTTTCCTTTCCGCCCGCCTGCCGGTTTTCCCTGCGGCTTGCAACAGTCCGCAAGCCGTCCGTCGCAGTTCGCCAGCGCCTTCGTCATTCGTCGGAGGTCCGCGCCAAAGACGGCGTTCTCGCGGCAATAGTCCTGCAGACATTTCATGTTCGCGGCCAACTCCGGCGGGGGCTTCTCCGGCAGCGAGTAAACGATCCACGCGCCCGCCCGCTGCGTTTCCACGAGCGCGTGCTCGCGGAGATAGGCGAGGTGCTTGGAAATCTTCACCTGCGGCGCGCTGAGAATCTCCTGGAAATGACAGACGCAAAGGGCGCGATGCGAAAGAAGATGCAGGATGCGCAGCCGCGTCTCGTCGCAAAGGCATTTGTAAACCTGGATCAGCTTCATCCCGCCACATATACGCTGAAACGCATATACTCAAAGAAGAATATCTTGGGGCGGCGCGAATCCGGCTGAGGTTCCCACAGGCTACTCTCCGCCGTAGCCGACGATTTCGACGGTGATGATCGAGGGCTGCTCCTCCTGCGGAATGGTGGCGTTTTTGCGCGCCTCTTTCTCGGCTTCTTTCGCGGCGTCGTTGCCAGGATTGGTATTCTGCGCGGCGGTCAGCACGCCGAGATTTGGTGCGGTGATCGTCGGCGCGGCGGGCACGCCGGTCGAGGTGCCGCCGGCCTGGATGTTCGAGGCGTTCAGCACGGAGACGGCGGCGATGGTCAGGTTGCCGGTGGCGCGGATGCCGGCGTCGCCCGCGTCCACCACGCCGAGCGGAGCGATGAGGTCCACGTCGCCCGCCATCACGCCCTCGACCGACGCGAGCACGCCGATACCGCCGCCCGTCGCGAGGCCGCCGAGGTCGGTCTGCACATCGGCGCTCGTGGCGTCGACGACCACGCGCGTGGGCGGTGCGGTGACGACCGTCTTTGGCGCGGTCCCGGCGGCGATGTCGCCGGCGGAAGACCAGATGAGAATGTTCCCGCCGCGCAGCGTGAAGATGCGCGCCTGGCCGATGTCGATGCTCTGGTCGGTGAAGATGGAAATCGCGCCGCCGTATTCCGTGACGATGCCGGGCGGCGTCAGGGGATTGCCGAAAATATCCGAGGCCATGGTGATGCCGCCGCCCGGCACGCCGATCGAGATCGCCCCGCCGGTGCTCGTGCGGATGTCGCGGGCGCGCGTGAAAATTTCCCCCTTCAGCGCGGACGTGCCGAAGACCGCATCGACGGCGGCCAGCCCGGACGCGTAATCGCCGGTCGTCGCGAAACCGCGCCCGGCTTTCCGCAGCTCGGTGTAGAAAAGCTCGAGCGCCACGATGGTCTGCTGCTCTTTCGTGAGCGACGCGAAATCCGTGCCCACGCCCAGCTTCGTCAGATACGCGGAGTCGAGCGCCGCGCCGGCCGCAGTGGGGTCGGCGAGGAGGGTGGTGAAATCGAGCGTGCTCCGGCTCAGGCCCAGGGCCGGGCCGCCGCCCGCGCCGCTGGAAACTCCCGCGAGCACGATGAGGTCCGCCCCATCGAACGGCAGGAACGGGTTGCGGAAATTTCCAATGCTGTTGATGCCCGCGCCCGTGCCGTTCGAAAAATTCGCGCCCGTGCCGAGGTCCACATTGCGCCCGGCCAGCACTTCCAGCACGCCCGGCCCGCTGATCTGGATGTCGCCGGCCAGCACGTTGGTGCTCACGCCGGTCACGGTGCCGCGCTTCGAATCGACGACCACGTTCCCGCGCGTCAGGTTGCTGGCGAGCGAGCGAATCGTGGCGTTTTCGTTGTAAGGCTGGATGTCGCGGCCCGCGGCGACGAGCGAGATGTCGGCGGAACCGTCGTTTTGGATGTAGAAAGCCACATCCGTGATGTCGTTGCCCGCCAGCACCCGCGCCGCCTTCGGCGAGAAAAGCGTGACGCCGGTGATGTCCGCCCCGCCCGCGTAGAGCCGTACGGGCTGGGCATCCGCGGCGTGCAGCGGGCCGGGCGCGTGCAGCGCCTGCTGGATTTGAAACGCGCCCGCCGTCCCGGCGTAAGAGCCGGTTTCCCGAAACAGCACATCCAGCCCGGCGAGGAAACCTCCCGAAGTCAGCCGGAGATTGACCAGCCCGTTCCCCACCACGGACTGGTAAGCGAACGGCGAAGCGGTGCCGGGCACGGAGGCCGGGTTCGCATCCGAGATATTGATCGTCGCCGCCGACCACGCCGTCACCGGGCGGGCGGGCGTACCAAATTGAATCACGCCCGTCGGCTGCAACCCGATGATGCCGCCCGACGCCGCCAGATCGAGTGTTCCCGTCGGCGACGGAAAGAGCGTCATCGGCCCGACGACGTTGATGTCTCCGGCGAAGGCCGTGCTGCGGAGTTTCGGCGGTATGAGCGTCACCAATGTGGAGAACGGCGTGACCGTGGATTCCGCCAGCCGGATCCACGGCTGCGCGTTCGACGCGCGCGTCGTCGCGCCGGTCGTCTGGAAGAGATTCTTTGTTTCCAGCCACGCGATCAGGATCGGTTTGGCACTCGACTGGCCGGGTGGCGTGACGGCCAGCCGGTGCGTCACACTTCCGCCGAACGACGCGACATCCACCTCGGCATCCGAGGAGTAGGTGTCGAAGTAGGTCTTGTACCAGTACTTGTTGTTCAGCCCGGCGGGCAGGAGGAAAGGGTTCGCCACCGGCCCGAGCAGGACATCGCCCCGCGCGCCGATGTCGAATCCGCCTTTGCCGAGGAAAAGTGTGGTGGGCAGCCAGGTGAGGGGATCGAAAACCTCGGGATTCGTGAGGCTGCGAATGATGCCGAGCGACGGCGAGCGCGAGGAATTCGTAGTGATGCGCCCGTTGGCAAAGAGCGTCCCCTGCCCGCGCTCCACGTAGTACACGCCGCCGTCGATATTGTCGCCCGTCCGCACCGTCAGGTCGCCGCCGCCCCACTCGACCAGCTTCGCCGGATCGGGTGCCACATTCAGCCCCGTGAGCGGATCGCGCCCCGGCATCCGCGCGTTCGTGGGCAGGACCGCGTCCACATTGATGATGTCGCTGCCTGCGGTGAGCGCGATGTCGCCGCCGCCGAGCGTGCCCACGCCCTGGAAAAAATTGCTGTAGTCAATCCACCACGCCGTCGAAGCCGCGGCGTCCACGATCGTCGTCGGGCCGCCGGTGTCCACGCCGCCGATGCCGAACAGCCCCGTCGCCGGGTCCACCAGCCCGCGGCGGTAGAGCCAGTTCACCGGGAGCTGCGCGGACGAGTCCACGATCACCGTCGAGCCGGTCAAAGTGGAGTGCCAGATGTCGGCTCCGGCGGAGACGGCCACATTGCCACCGGCCATCGCCCATTGCGCGGAATAGACCTGCTGCGCCGCGCCGAGGTTGCCTTGGTTGGGATGTTCGTTGGAAGTCACCGCCACCGTCGGCACCACGAAATCGTCCGCCGTGTAGATCGTTGTCGGCGTCGGCACGCGCACGCCCGCAGTGTAAATCGTCGCGAACTGATTCCGCAGTTGCACGTCGCGCCCTGCGGCGATGTCGATGCCGCCGGTGCCCGTGCGGATGACCTGATAGCGGTTGACGGTCGCGGCGGCGGTCGTCGCGCTCGCGCCGCTGACGAGCGTCGGCAGGTAGAATTTCCCGAGGAGCAGCGAGCCGCTGGTCGCGCCGAGACTGGCCAGCGGTTTCACCGCATGGAAATCCGCCGCGCCCATGTCCGCGCCCGCCGCGATGCGGAGCGACCACGACTGCGTATTCACCGGCAGCGCGCTGCGGATGCTCATCAGCGGACTGAGCCAGAGCGCATTGCCGGCGACCGTTCCGCTCGGCAGGAAAAGCCCGCCCGGCGTCCCCGCGGCATCCGCGCGGAAGCCGTCGCTCAGCGCGTTCAGCAGCACGACATTTCCCGCGGCGCGCAGCGTCAGCACACCCGGCGCGGCTTTCGGCCCGAAGCGGAAATCCGCGAGATCCCAGTCGGCGGAAGTATTGCCCGCGGCGGCGCTCCCGAGTGCCGTGGAAGTCGCCGTGCCGATAGTCAGGTCGCCCGTGCGATTGACGATTTCCACGCCGGGCGCAATCACGAGACTCGGCAGCAAGCCCTGCGGATCGGCCCCGAGCAGGCTCGCCGTCATGGCGTTGTAGTTCGCCGCGGAGAGGAAAGTATTCGCGCTGTCGTAAATCGTGCGCTGCACCGTGCCCGCCGTGGGCAGTGTGGTGGAAGTGGTGCGCCAGCCGGTGATCAGCCCGCCCGTCGCGGTGAGATCCGTGACGCGGAAACCCTCGACGAGAATGCTCGAAGCGCCGGTGATCGTCCCGTTGATCGCGCCCACGCCGAGGCCGGTGTTCGCCGCGTTGCGCGGCGCGCGCAGATGCAGCGTGCCGGTGAACTGCCCGTTGAACGCGCTCGATCCCGGCGTCGTGTAAAGGCCGGGCGCGAACGCATCCACGCCGAGGTCAATCGTCGCGCCGCTTTGCAGGCTGAGCACCGCCGCGAGATTCGCCACGCCATTGACCGCGGCCCCCGCTTCCAGCCGGATCGCGCCGCCTTTCCCCGCGCTGCTGAACTGCTGCGCATGCACGGTCAGCGTGGCCGTCGGCTCCACGGTCAGACTGCCGCCCGCCACGAGCGCAATCTCGCCGCCGGTCACGCCCGAGGCGTCGATGGTGCCGGTCACATTGATGCTCCCCGTGTCGGCGGAGAGTGTGAAATTCCGCGCCACGTTCGTCTGCGCGCCGGCATTGGCGATGACCACATTGCCCGTCCGCACGCGCAGATTTCTTTGCTCGAAAAATCCGCCGGTGTTCAGCGCCGCGCTCAGGTCCGTGAAGGACGGCAGCGTTTTGACATCGAGGAGGAAACTCCCCGTCGTTTCGCCGGTGCCCGCGCCGCCGAGCAGCGTTGCGCCATTCACATTGAAAGCGCCGTTCGCCGCTTTCACCGCGACCGCTCCTGCCCGCCCGCCGCCGCTCGCCGCGGCCACCGAGACCCGGCCGCCCGCCGCCAGTTCCGCATTTCCCGCATCCGCCGTGAGCGTGACGCTGCCGCCGTCGGAGTAGCGCACGAGGTCGTAGAATTCCTGCATCGTCCCGCTGACATCGAGATCGCCGCCCACGCTCACAGGGCCGGTGAGGGCGCGCAGCGTGATCTGGCCGCTCGGCAGGAGAATGCTCGTGTTTGCCGCCACGCTCGCGCCGGTGAAAGTGAAGCCCGCGCCAAATCCGCCCTGCACGGACGCCGTGCCGCCCGCCGATTGCAAAACCAGCGCGCCGCCCGCCGTGACCGCGTGGCTGGAGCCGCGCGCGCCGGTGATACGCGGCGTGGTGATCGTGAGGCTGCCCGGCGTGGTGAAAGTCCCCGTGCCTTCGCCGAGCACACCGCCCGCGGCGTTGAGGATCACGCTGCCGTAGCCCGTCGCAGAAAACACATTCGACCCGAGCCGCAGAGTGTTGGCATCGACCTGGAAATTTCCCGCGACCACGCCGGGCGCGGCCAGTGCGGCGACGTTCGACGGGTTGCTGAAAAGCACGTCGCCCGCCTGGAAAACCGCCGGGCCCACGCCCTGATCATAGCCGCGAATTCCGGCGGCGAAGAGCGACAGGCTTTGCAAATTCGCGCTGCCGAAAGTCCCGGCTCCGTAGAGATCGATCGTCCGATAGCTGCGCAGCGTGAGCGACGCCACCTGCTGCGCGTCCTGCGAAAACTGTCCCGCGAGCACGAGATGCGGACTGACCACGGAGCCCGTGAGCACGGGCGTCGGCGGGTTGAGCAAAATGCTGATCTGTCCGCTGCCAAGGTCGAGCGCCTGCGCGGAGAGGAGCGCCGTGGGGTCGAGCAGCGTGCCGTAGGTCGAGTCGAGAATCACGCTCGTCCCGGCGATCCGCGCACCCGCGCCGATGGTCAGCAGCGGTGCCGTCGAGTTCGTGACGCCGGTGCGGACGAGCGGCGTGTGCAGGTCGCTGCTCACGCGCAGCAGCGTGCCGCTGCCCGCGATGATGAGCGGATCCGCCGCATCGGAAAACGCGCCCGCCGCGGCGATGGCGGAACCGTTCGTCACGGTCAGCGCCGCTTTCGAGACGAGCGCGATTTCCGGCGCGGACAAACTCGCGCCGGGGTTGTCGAGCACGAGCTTGTTCGTGCGCACATCGATCACGTCGCCGTCTGCAGTCTGGCGACGCAGCCCGCCGATGAGCAGGTTTTCCGCGCCCCACGATTGGAGCAGCGCATTGCTCAAAACCACCGTCGCCCCGACGGGAGCCGCCCCGGTTCCGCCGACCACGTACATGTCGCCAAAGCTGCTCAGGTCGATCGCACTCCCGCGCCCGCCTTTCGGCCGCCCCGTGAGCACCGCGCCCGCGAGCTGCAGCGCGGTATTGCCCTCGATGGCGAGCGCCCCGGCGTCCATCGGCAGGCGCTGTGTGCGCGCGATGCCGAGGCGCGTGGCCGCTTCCGCAAAGAATATATTTCCCGAATAGTCGTCGTAGCTCACGCGCTTCCGCACCACGTCCGAGGACGCCACTTCAAACTGCGTCCGCAAAGTCTGCACCTGTCCCGGACGCGCGAATTCATTCAGGCGATAGCCGCCCACATATGCCGCGCCTTCCGGCAGCCGGAATGTGCCGAGCGGTTCGCTGCTCACCGGCGTGACGAGGAGCGCGCCCGGCAGCAGCGCGTACCGCCGCGGCAGCAGCGTGTAAGTGCCCGCCGCCAGCTCCGGGAGGCATTCGAGATACACGCGGTCGCCGAGCTTCAGCGTGCTGCTCACGTAGCCGGGATCGCCGCCGAGAAAAAGCGCGTTCCCGCCGGCATTGAACGCTGCCGACGGCGCAAACTCCGACTGGAATCCCGGCAGCACCGCGTACGACTCCGGCACCTGCGTCCAGTAGAGGCTCGCCGTCGGACGCTGATTGCTGTTGCGCACCCGCGCCGACCACGTCACGCCGTTCAGCGTGACCAGATCCCCGGCCTGGTAATCGCCAGCCGCACTCCACGCGGCCGAGGCCGTGCCGAGAAGATCGACGCTCCCGCCGGAACCCGGCACCCAGCGGAAGGCGGTCAGGTCGCCGCCGCCGCGCAGATCGACCGTCGAGCCCGCTTCCGTCGTCACGCTCTGGCCTGCGATGACGATGCGCTTTTCCGGCACGCCGCTCGTCGTGATGTTCACCCCGCGCGGATCGATCCACGACGAGCCATCCGGGCTCAGGCCGTACGGAATCAGCAGCGCGGCCCCGGTGGTCCCGTCCACGCCGGCCACCGACGTGATGCTCCCCGCGCGCAGCGTGACCTGCTGCGCGACCGGCACCGCCGCGCCCGACACCGGGTTCGGCGGCCCATCGACGGCGGCGGTCGTCGGATCGAAATCCGTGCCGTCCCAGCCGAGCGTGATCGAGCCCAGCGGAGCCCGCAGCGTGCCGTTTTGCGCGATCTGCGAGGCAAAGATATTCAGGCTGCCGCCGGCGGAAAGCGGCGTCGCCCGCGAACCCGAGCCGGTGATCGTCACGGAGCCGGGCAGGCCACCGTGGTCGTAGGCGAAAAGGTTCAGCGTCGAAAGCGTGGTCGGGTAAATCTGCGCCGCGCGCAACGTGAGATCGCCCGCGATTTGCACCGTGCCGTTGCCGCGGATGTCGCCGCCGTCGGCGATGAAAACTGCCGCGCCGATATTCTGGAGCGACAGCGTACCGAGGTCGATGAGATCGGCCTTCACCGTCAGACTGCCCGGCCCGAAAGTCGGCGCGAACCGGTACCGCGGCGTGTCCGGCGCGGGACTTTGCTCGAACGGGAAAAACACGTCCGCCGGATTCAGCGGCGGGCGGAAGAGCTGGCCGATGGCCGCGTAGGAACTGCGGAACATCACCGCCGAATCCGCCACGATCACGCCACCCGCGGCGACCCGCAGTGAGCCCGGTGCCGAGATCGAAACCGGGCCTTTGAACTCGATGTTTCCGCCGAACGCCGGAGTGCCCGACACAAACTTGTAGCCCAAATCCAACGAGTCGAAGCCCCCTTGCGCGAAGCGATTCGCGGCGAAATAACCCATCCCCGGAAGCACCGCGCCTGCGGAATCCAGCACCGCGAAACCGACGCCGGGATGGCTGTTCGTCGCCGCGATCGTCGCCTCGCCCTGCGTGACCGTGAGGTTGATGTCGGCGCTCGTTTTGAACGCGACCTGCGGATAAAACCGCCCGGAGAAAATCGAAAGCGTTCCCCCGACCGCCGTGGGTCCGCCGGCCCGGCCGAGCAGCGTCGCGTCCGTGAAGAGCATCTCGGAACCCTGCAAATCAATCGTCCCGCCATTGCTGTCCATGCGCACGGGAACGCTCCGCAGCCGCCACAGCGGAGAGTTGATCCCGCTGCCGACCGGCACCTCCCGCGAGTCCACCTTTCCGAGCGCGCTCGGATGCACGTCGAAAACCGCCGACGTTCCCGAAACGTCGAGCACCGCACCCGCGGCGGCGACGATGTTTCCCGTCACCGCGATCGTCCCGCCCGGATACAGCGTCCCGACGCGCCGGCCGTACGCATCCGGCACCAGCACCGTCGCCCCCGCCGCCGACAGCCGTGCCTCCGGTCCGACGAAAACCGTGGGCCGCGCGAAGGTCGCACCGAACGCTTCATTTTCGGGCAGCGGAAACCGGCTCCCGCCCGACAGCGTGATCTTTCCACCCGGCGCTTCGACCGAGCCGAGGATCGTGAGCGTCTGGCCCTTGAACGCCACCGTGGCCCCCGGATCGGTGACGATTTGCGCGCCGCGTCCCATGGTCACGTCGGCCCGCACTTCGAGGACTTCGGGCGTGAAAGTGTCGTCCGAACCGAGCGCGGCAAAGCTCACGCTCACCGGCGCGCGGAGCCCGGCGGGTTTGAGCATCGGGTGGAGGACGACCGCGCCGAGGCCCGGCTGGTTCGGCACAGCCAGCCAGTTTTCGGCGACGGGCGCGATGCGCGTCCCCGGCGCGATGGCGATGCCCGGCGCGTACGTTTCCAGCCCGCTGGGAACCACGGGTTCGTCGGACGGCGCTCCGATACCTTCCAAAGCGTAGCTGGTGAAACCGCCCTGCCGAAAAAAATCCGGCTGCAAGAGCAGCGTGTTTTTGAAAACCGGCACGCCGCCAATCTGAATGAGGCTCGCCTGCACGGTCAGCGCGCCGCCGGACTTGCTGCCGTAACCGGCGAGCGTGGAGTTCAGCGCGAGCGCGCCGCCCAGCACCGTTCCGAATCCGGGATCCTTCCCCGTGCGGATCACGATGCCGCCCGCCGCGCCGTAGCTGATCGCGCCGCGCCCGCTCACCGCCACGCCGCCCGACACGTCCACCGTGCTCCCCTTTTCCAGCAGCGCGCTGTAGGCGGCAATGGAAATGTTTCCGCCATCGAGCACCAGCGGCTGGCCGAGCCGGGTCGGGCTGCCGGGGCGGTCGTCCACGGTCAGCCCCGCCGCGCTCAGACTCGCGCCGGATTCGAGCGTGAAAAGACCGCGCCCCGCATTGGGCACGGGCGCGACCGAGCCGCCCGGATTAACCAAGGGAAACTCCACCGCCGCCACGGGCGAGATATTGTAGGCCGTGAAACTCAATGTCCCGCCGGGCGCGGAAACGCTGCTCCGAATCGTGACGTTGGCCCCGGTCAGCGCGATGGAACCGAGCGCCGGTGCCGCCAGCCTGGTCTGCGCTGGGACGATGACCGCGCCGTCCGCATTCACCACCGACAGATGTCCGAAGCCCTTTTCTTCCAGCAGCTCCGGCGACAAGGCCACCGCGGTCAGCCGGCTCGCGGGCAGCGCCTCGGGCGTGTCGCCCGCGAGTTTGAACGCACCCACCGCCGATGGCTCGGCCCCACGGATGAAAGTGACCTCGGGCGGCGTCGGCGAGGTCGGGAGAAAAGTCAGCGAATTCGCATCGGGGGCAAACGCCCGCTCCGCCGCAAAGTTGAGCGAAAGGCTGCTCAGCCCCGGCACCGAACCGCGCCCGCGCGGCGGATCAATCGTGCGCCCGAGCAACTGCCCGTCGAGGGCCATGCCCGGCGCAGTCAGCGTCAGCGTCCCGCCGCTCGCCCCTTCGATGTAGCCCTGCTCGTAGTGTTTGCCCGTCATCCACGGCGCGGTGAAGGTTTCCGTGATGCCGTACTTCGCGTGGGTCACGTCGAAAGTCCCGGTGTAAATGCCATCGAAGCGCTGGCCGGGCAGCGCGTTTTGAATGTCCACGAGATGCCCGTTTTGCAGGAGCCGCGTGGTTTTCACCGGCCCCGCCTCGTGCTGGAAAAAACCGCCCGAGACATCAATCGTCGCGCCCTTGCTGACGACGATGGAATCGCCGGCCTGCAGCGTCACGTTTCCACCCGCGGCGGTGAGCTGCGCGGCATTGCGCTGGATCAGTCCGGCGAGACCGGTCACATCGCCGAGCGGCGTGCCCATCCAGTAGCGCCCGCCGTTCACGCCGGTGCGGCGGAGATCGACGGTGAGCGTGACCGCGCGCAGCAGCCCGGCCCGCTGGAGCGGAGCATCCGCGAACTCCGTCCCGCGAAACTGCACGTCGAGAATGCTGTGCGCGAGCGGCACGGCGACATCCGTGCTCCCGGCCACGCTCAGCAGCGAGGAGCTGTCGAAAAAAATCTGCCCGCCGGAAAAGAGAAACCGCTGCGTGCTGCCGGAATACTGGCTGCTGAGCCGCGGCTCGACCGCACCGGCGGCGTCGAAAACCGTCCGGTTTCCATCCGGGTCGGAGTATGGCCACACGCCCGCGCGCACAGTCACGTCGGCATTCGGCGCGAACATCGTGGCGTTCTGGCCGAAGTGGATGCCGAGACCCTCGACATTGATCTGCGATTTTTGCGGCAGCACGGTGCCGGGCACCTCCTTTTCGCTACCATAATCCGGGAGGATGCGCGTCGCGCTGTTCGCTCCCAAAGTCACGATGCCGGTGCTTTGGTAAAGGAACGGCGGGCCACCCGCTCCCCCGCCGCTCGAGTTGTCAAAGTTCGGGTTTGCCACCGCGCCGTAGCTCGCGCGCAGATCGACGCGGCCATTGAGGCTGACCGACGTGGAGCTGTCGATCGCGCCGAACTGATTCACGTAGCGGCCCGACATCCAGGTGCTGCCGGTGAAGGCCTCGATCAGACCGCTGTTCGTCACCGTGCCCGCGTAGTCGCCGACCGCGCCCACCCACACGTCCAGCCCGCGCAGGCTCGGATCGTCGCTCGTATGCGCGGCCACCCCGACCTGCAAACCCGCGGCCAGGATCGTCTGCCCGGCGGGCGTCGAGATGGTGCCTTCGTTGCGCACGTTCGCCCCCACGAGCATGACGCGGCCGCCGTTGCCATCGGCACCAGCGGGGCTGTTGATTTGCGCGCCCGGTTTCACGACCACATCGCCCGTCCGGCCATTCGGCGTGAGCGGGGCCGACGGGATAAAGTTCGGCGTGCCGTCCGCGCCGCCCGGCACGTCGAGCGCGGAGAAAAGGAACTGCGCGTCGCGGTTGTTCAGCAGACCCTGGCTGACGAGGTTGTCATTGATCGGCAGCGCCGAGGCCACAAACGTCCGCAGATTGATCTGCGAGGAGCCGCCGAAAATGATCCCGTTTTGATTGATGACATAGACCTGCCCGTCGGCCTTGATCGCGCCGAGGATTTGCGACGGCGAGCCGGACGGATCGTTGATTTTGTTGAACGCGATCCACCGGCTCTTGTTCGCGCCGCCCGCGGTCTGGTCAAAGTTGACGGTCGTTTCCTTGCCAATGTTGAAAGTCTGCCAGGTCAGCAGCGCCTGCGGCGCGGTCTGCTTGATGTCCACTGTCGTGCGGCCCGCGGCGACGCGCTGCGCGGGCAGCGTCGCGCCCTGCCAGAGCTTCGCGTTTTCGCCGGGCTGCGGGTTGGCAAGATTCACCGGCACGCCCGGCGCGACCTGCAGGCCGCCCGGCGCGAGGCCGTTCGGCACATTCGGCAATTGCAGCCCCGGATGATTCGGATCGGCCCCTAGATTATTCGGCCCGATGTGCGCCGCCTCCCGCGCCGCCTCCTGCATCGCCTTCACATCCACCACCGCCTGCGTGGTGCGGGCGAGCGTGTCTTTGGCGTTGTTCCGCGCCTGCGTTGTCGTCGCGGGATTCGCTCCGAAAGCCGATGTCCCGTGGGAGCCCGCGGGCGCTCCGCCGCGCAAAAGATCGCCCGCCCGCAACGGCAACCCCGCCGCCAGCGTGAAGCAAACGCCCAGCACTGCCGCGAGCCGGAATGGGCACGCGCGCGCGTGCGGACGGATGGCGGCGGCCATGCAGTTCACGGATTCAGGGCTGGGATTTTTTTCCGGCAGGCTTCTCCGCCTTCACCGTCGCGGCTGGAGCGGCCGGCGTTTTCTCCTCGGGTTTGATTTTCTGATCCGCGAGCTGGTCCGCGTAGTCCTGGATCAGATTTTCAAACTTCACCCGCGTCGTGCCGACGAAGGGTTCGCGCGAGGTCAGCGCGGTGCCGAGGCCGAATTTTTCGTAGCGGCTCAGCACTTCCGTGCCGGTCTGGTAGAGCGCCGCATTGCGCGTCCGCTGCTCGGCGACCTGACGGTCGAGCACGATGACCCGCGCTGCCAGCTTCGCGCGCTCCGCCTCCTTCGCGTTGCCGATGGCGACCGCTTTTTCATAAGCCGCCTTGACCTCGCCGTGCGCCTTCTTCCAAGCCGCGAGCGATTTCTCGCCGGTCAAAATCTCCCCGTCCTTCGCCACGATTCGCGCCTCCATCTCGGCCCGCGTCTTGTCCGCCGCCTCCTTGTCGGCGACGAGCTGCTTTTTGTATTTCTCGAGCTGCTCGGTGAGGTCGGCGACTTTCTGTTCGCCCTCCGTTTGCGCGCCCTGCATCGCGGCCTTGTCATTTTCCGCCGCGCGCAGTTGCAGGGTCAAAGCGCGCACGCTTTCCCGCAGCTTCTGCTCGGCGGGATTCGGCGCGTCGGCGGCGGAGATGGTTCCCGCCGCAAAAAAGGCGAGGATGAGGACGGAAAGAAACGTGCGGTTCATGGGTCAGAATTTTCCGCTCACATCGACCTGGATCGTGTCGGCTTTGAGCGGCGGGCCGGCGATCTGGTTGGCGCTCATCCAGCGCAGGCCGAGCGCGACGCGCGAGCCAAGCGCGAGCGCGCCGCCAAAGGTGTAGCCCTGCACATTCGTGCCGCCACCGCCGAAATCCGAATCCGCAAATCCATCCACCACGGCGTCGCTTTCGACATAGCGGTAGTTCATCGCCACGTTCCAGTCCCAGCGTTTGTCGAGCGTGGGATGGCCGAGCCGCACGCCCGCGATCCACGCAGTGTTGCCGCCGTCGTACGGCCCCGTAGTGCCGATGGTCCCGCTCGGCCCCCGGTTGTTGATCGCGATGGCGTTGATGGCATCGCGCTGGAAGGCGAGGTTTTTTAAATACTCGCCGAAGACCGTGATCGTGAACGGTTCGTAGCGCGTGTAGTCGAGCTTGCCGGTGAGCGCGAGCACGCGGAACGGCGTGGCCAGGCCGAAATATTGGAACTGGTTCGTCGTCCCGAAATTGTTGTCCGCCGTGGGTACGATGTTGCGCAGCGCGCGGTAGGTGTTGCCTTTTTGCGCAAAGGCCGGGCGCGAGCCGTCGGTGTTGCCCGCGTCCTGCGCATTGAGCGGCGTGAAGGGGTCGGACAGCTTTCCCGCGATGCGATCAAAGACGTAGTACGCGCCGCCGATCTTGACCGTGAAATCCTTGTGCGGCTGCCAGTCGAAACCGAGCTGGCCGGCGTAGAGCCACTTGTCCTCGCTCTTGAATTTGTCCGGGCGGTTCGACGAGAAATTCAGGTCGGTGTTGAAGATCGGAAACGCGCCGAGCGTGAGGAAAGGCGTGAAGTTTTTCGTCACGCCGTACTTCACCTGCCCGGCGATGCCGTCGAAGCCCACGTCCTCATCCCAGATCGCGTCCGTGGCGAAAAACGGATTGTCGAAACGGCCCAGCGTGATGACGACTTTGCGGTTCAGCGGCTCCGCTGCGGGCGGCGCGGAAATTTCCTTGGCACCGGGCTGCGGACGCTGCGCTGGCGCTACTTCGGAGCCGGTCTCATATTTCAAAAAGCCGCGGTCGAGCCAGATTGCATACTTGGAAAAATTGCCGCCCTGCCCCGAGCCGGCAGAGCCCAGGCTCTGGTTTGGCGAAGTCGGCGAATTGCTGTCACCCGTTGCGAGACGAACGCCCGCGGTAAAACCTTCGCCCAGATTTGCCTCCGCGCCGAACCGTGTGCGCAGCCGCAGGCGCGTGCGATCCTGATCCACATTGAGCTGCGGCGAAAAAACCGTGCCGCTGACATCGAACGGCGCCCCGGTGTTGATCGCGTTGAAATTCGGAAAGGCTCCGGTGTTGTCGTTGCCCGAGGGAAAATAGAGACCCTCGTAGCGCGTGCGCACATCGCCGAAAAGCCGGATGCGCATTGTCCAGTCCGGCAGCGCGCGCGGATCGGCCCAGCGTTCATTGCGCGCCTGCGCCAGCACCGCCGCCTGGATTTCATCGCGCATCTGCGCCTTCACATTTTCCGGGATGTAAGTCACCCGCACCGCGCCGTCCGAGCCGGAGTACGGCGGGATGTCCGGCGTCGGTGGATTCTGCGGCGGGATGGCGAGGAGCGGCCCGACCTGGCTGACCACCGCCTGCGCCTCGCTGACCGCGGCCTGCGTGGCGGCGGCGAGCGCGCGAGCCTCGGCGGCGTCGTTTTCGGCCTGCTGAATCAGCGCGTCGGCGTCCTCCTTGGGCAGGACGCCGCGCGCGACGAGCCGGTTGATGAGGTTGATCGTCACGTTCTGCGAAGGCGTGACTTTCGCGGTCAGCAAAGCCGTGCCGGAATCCTCCTTCGCGCCCGGAGCTGCCGCCGGGAAAACCTGTGCCGGGGCCGTTTCCCCGCCGATGGGCGGCACGATCGGCGGCACCGAATTCGCCGCGAACAGTGACCGCACCGGCAATGGCCCCGCGGGATCGGCGGGCGTGCCCGCGAGCACCGGCCACGCGGCCGTCGCGCAGATCGAGGTGGTCAGGATGCGGGCGCAGTGGTGGCGCAAACGGAAACGGGCTGGTGGCATTGGGCGGAGCGGAAAAGGTGTCTAGTTCAGCCGCGCCGGACGGCTGGCGGAGAGGCGCAGGACGATGGGCAGCTTCATCCCGGCGGGCGGCGGTTCGGCGAGCTGGAGTCCGGTCAGGACTTGGTCCTGGATCGCCGAATCCAAACCGGAATCGCCCGTGGAACTGGCGAGCTGCGCGCGGGTCACGCGCCCCGTGCCGTCCGGCCAGATGCGCACTTCGAGCCGCGCGATGCTTGCGCTTTTCGTCTTCGGATTCCGGCGCAAGGCGTCGCCAATCTTCGACTGCACCTGCCCGGCGTAATGATCCCACTTGCCGCCTCCGCCTCCGCCGGTCGGGCCACCAATGAAGTTCCCGCCGCCCAGCCCGTTGCCGGAACTGGACAGACCCATGCCCGGCCCGTCGCCCTTGATGCCGGTGGCCAGCGCCGTGGGTGGGTTGTCGGCCTTCTTCGGAGCGGCTTCCTTTGGCTTCTCCTCCACCGGAGCCTGCTTTTCCATCTTCTCGGGTGGCGGCGGGAGTTTCGGCGGAGGCGGGGGTGGTGGGAGCTTCGGCGGAGGAGGCAACTGCACCACCACCATCTTCTCTGCCTTGCGGACCGGCGCGCTCGCCTTGGGCTTCGGCACAAAGTACACCGCCAGCCCGAGCAGCAGGATACCGGCAACGATCACTGTCATCCGGTGCCGCGCAAAGAACCCGTCATTCCCCCCCTCGTGGACGAGATCGGCATTGGAAGTTCTCCGCCGCTCCTGGGGAGGAGCTGGGGCCTTGGCTGGCGGGCGGGCATTCAGCGGGCGGGTTACTGGCGGTTCCGGGCTTTCGAGTTTCTGGCTCATGGCTTGTGGTATGGGTGGCGGGTGTTACTTGGCGGGCTTGGTGGCTAGCCCGATTTGCGAAATGTTCAGCCGTCCGAGGACATCGAGGACGTTCATAATCGTCTGGTACTGCGTCTGGCTGTCGCCGCGCACGACCACCGGAAACTCCGGCGTCCTCGCCTTCAGCGCGCCAAGCTGGCTTTCCAGCGTCGCCAGTGTCACCGGTGCGGCGTTGAGTTTCACGTTGCCCTGGTTATCAATGGTGATGGCCTGCATCTTCGGCCCTTCCAGCTTCGATGGCTTGCCCGCTTTCGGCAGGTTGACCTTCACCCCCTGTACACCCGCCGTGGTCATGATGATGAAGATCAAAAGCAGGACGAGATACAAGTCCACCATCGGTGTGACATTGATGTCGTCATAGCTCTTGTTGTCATCGACTTGCATAAGTGGGCCGGGTTAGCGCTTCGGTTCGGAGTAAAACTCGGCGATCTTGGCCACGAACTCGTCGATAAATACTTGCATGTCGCTGACAGCATCCTTGATCCGCGAACTGATATAGCTGTAGGCAAAGAGCGCCGGGATAGCCACGGCAAGGCCCGCCACGGTAGCCAGCAACGCGCCGGCGATGCCGGGTGCGATGGAGTTCACTTCCACCTGTCCGCTCTTCGCGATGACGGCGAAGGTAATCATAACCCCGATGACTGTGCCTAACAGCCCGAGGTAAGGACCACCGGCGATCCCGATCGTAAGAAAGACCAGGCTGCTATTTAGCTTCTGAACCTCGCGCACCAGCCCACCGTCAAGGGTCGCCCGAATCGCCTGCATCGAGCGCCCCGAGAGCCCGCTGAAATTTTCCCGCGCCGTGGCCAGCCGATCCTGAATCTCCCCGAAGCCAATCTGGTAGATGTGATAGAGCGGCGACTGGCGCATCAGCATCTGGGTCTTGGGCGTCGCTTTGCCACCCATGCTTTTCACGGTCTCTTCGTCCCCGCTGTCCAGGATATGCAGATTGCCGGAGATTTGCTCCCAGTGGCTGAGGAACGTGTTGGTCGCTTTTTTGATCTTATTGAGGTAGAGAAACTTCGTTACGGCGACCACCCAGCCAACGACAGCCAGAAGCGCACATAACCCGATCACCACCCAGCCGTCGAAAGTCAGCGACTTCGAAATGTCGGCCAGGAGTGAAAACTGTTTGCCGATCTCGCTCTCCCCGCCGTGCTTGGAAGCTTCGTCTTCCCCGCAGACGAGCAGCTTCGCGGTCTTGTCCCCACCGGCCTGATTGGCCGCCGCCAGCTTCAACCAGCCCACAGGCCGCGCGACCTTGGCGATCTGCAACTCGTCAATCTCGCCGATAAAGGAAACGGCTGCGTCTGCACCTTCGGCGGTCTTTTCCTTCCCGAGAATAATCGGCGCGTTCAGCGCGGGCAAAGCCACCGCCAGCGTGGCATAGCTCTCGCCATCCAGCCAGACCGTGAGTTGGGCACCGGTGGCCGTCACCGCCAGATGCCGCCACGCATTGACCACCAGCGGAGTGTCCGCCGCGGCGGGCTTGCTCCGCTGGGTGCCTCCCGCGCCGGTGACTTCGACATAGGGCACGCCGCTATCCAGACCTATGACCAGGGCGCGATCCCTTTCACGCCGGCTCAGCAGCACTGCGCCAGGTGCCAGCATCGTCGGTTTCACCCATGCCGAGACCGTCGCCGCACCGCCTTCCGTCCAGGCCAAATCCGCCGCCAGCGGGATAGCTACTCCAGTCTGCCCGGCGAAACGCAGCCCGCCGGCAATTTGGGAGCCGCCCGCCGGCACGCCAGCGTTTTCTGCGTTGTGTCCGCCCGCCGTGACATCCGCAGGTGCGCTCCCGCTTTCGCCAAAGTGATAGACCAGCAGGGTGTCGGAATCATAGCTGCCCTTGGCATCGTCACCGCGCGCGGCCTGCTCGCTGGCATTGCCGGAGTAGAGCCAGAAAGTAACCTGCGCCCCCGGTTTGACATCCGGCAATTTCACCCAGACAAACGCCTCGTAGAGCGTCGAGTCATACTTCTCGATATGGTATTTAAGCGGGGTCTTGTCATCGGCTGCGATGAAGCGGATGTCGCTCCCGTCATCGCGCGCCGTGCCGAATTGAAAGTTACCTTCATACAGGCGCACCAGCACGGTGGCTGTCCCGACCGGCTCGCTGATCGCCCCGCCCGCGGCTGTCGTATCGAGGGTGATTTTCTTGCGTACCGTCCACTGTTCGTTCCACCACGCCCCGGCATCGGCGGAGATGGCGAGCATGATGAGCAGACCCGCCAACAAATGGCGAAAAAATGACTTTCTTGGAAAGGAGGGCAAAAGGCGCATTAGGAAATGAGTGTGGCGGGAAAGTGTCTTGGTAATGGCAGGTCAGAAGTCGGCCCAGATCCGGAAGGTCAGCAGCAGGTCATGGGTTTGGGTGTGCGATTGGCCGATGAGCGGCAGCCCCGCGTCGATTGAGCCATTAAGGTGATCGAACAATCGCAGACGGCTGCCGATGCCGATACTAGCCAGGTCAAAGCTGGAATCCTGCTCGGGCAGTGGGTTCTGAACCGTCAGCCGTCCGGCGTCGGCGAAGGCGTAGATGCGCCATTCGTCGTCCTTTTTACCAAGCCAGCCGAGGAGCGACGGGCTCCGCAGCTCGATGGAGCCGAAGCCCGCGCTGTCGCCGGGGACTTCACCTTCCAGATAACCGCGGGCGGTGCCCAGGCCGCCGCCGCTGAACTGCTCACTGCTGACCAGCGGCTGACTGGAAAGCTGGCCCTGCACTTTGCCAAAGACCTGGAAACCCGCCGGTAAGTCATGGGTATGGGACAGGTCTCCCCGCAGATAGATAAAGCTTCCGTCCGCTTTGAAGCGGCTGTTTTCAAACTCCTGCGGACTGCTGCCCAGCCCGCGCAGATGAAAGTAAAGGCCGGCATTGAACTCGGTCAGGGAACCTTTGGGTGCCCAGGTCGCATTGTAATTGGCGCTCAGCGGGTAGTAGGTGATGGGTGCGGTAATCGGGGGCTGACCCGCGCCGATGAAGACATCCTGGTCGAAGTGCTTGTAATCAATGCCCAGACTGACCGACTGATAGAAATCCTTGCCCGGTGGCAGGCTGATGTTCGTCCGCAGCCCAAGAATCTGGCCGCGCCCGGCGACGGCCGCCCCGCCGAGCGTGGAGACATTCGAGTCCTGCTTCGTGCCGAGGACCATGAGACTCAGCCAGTCGAGATCGCGAAAGCGCGCCTGATAGTAGGCGGAGAGCACTTTCACGTCGTTCGTGTTTTCCGGCGAAACCTGAAAGCTCACCCCGGCGGCGTGTCCCAACTGCCAGAGGTTGTTGTAACTCACCGACCCATTCACCCGGAGCTGGGTGGTATCCGGGCTGTAGCGGTTGTTCAGCTCCACGCTGCCATGCAGCGGGAGGGAGTCTTTCACGTTCAGATCAATGTCCACGGTTCCCGGTTCGACGCCCGGCTTCAGGGTCGGGGTGATCCGGCGGTCGGGCCACTGGTTCAAGGCGACAATGTCCCGCGTGATCCCATTGAAATTCGGCACCTGACCCTCCGCCAGTGAAGGTGCCTGCCGCTTGATCTCCGCGAG
>JAYWEB010000112.1:0-5171 GCA_043779575.1 Chthoniobacter sp.
GAGCGGGTAGCGGGAATCGAACCCGCATGGCCAGTTTGGAAGACTGGAACTTTACCACTAAGCTATACCCGCGAAACGAACGGTAGTTTGCGTGGCCGGGGCGGGATGACAAGCGCTTTTTCGGGGCCGCTCCGGGCTCGGGGCGCTGCCGTGCAGGGCCAGTGGCCGCCGAACGGCCGTCCGGCTGGACCGGAAATATTTCCCGCGCTTGCAGCAACGTGGGGTTTGTGGGTAAACCAATCGGAAATCCTTATGCGTTTTTTCCGCCCCCTCCTCTGCCTCGCTCTGGCTTGGCTCACTGTCGTGATTTTTCTGGAGGCGCGCGAGGAGATGAAGAAAGAGAAATCCGATGGTGGAAAAATCGTGCTCTACTTTGGCGGCGTGGTGGTCGCCGGAGGGGCGGCGGCGGTGCTGGTGGTCACGCTGGTGCTGCCGGCGGTGGGCAACGCGGTGGGCGGAGTGTTTTTCAACCCGAATGAGAAAATGGAAAAATCGCCGCACGCGGATGCGCTGGTGGAGATCGCCCGCGGCGACTACGAGGTGGCGGTGCAGGAATATCTCAAGGCGTTTGGCAACGACCCGCACGATACGATGGCGCTGAGCGAAGTGGTCCGCCTCGAGTGCGAGCACCTCGGCAATCCGGCCGCCGCGGCGGACATCCTGGAGCAGGCGCTGGAGCGGGAGTGGACGCCGGAGGATGCGGCGTTTCTCACCTCGCGGCTGGTGGACGTGTACTGGAAATACGAGCACAAGGTCCGCGAGGCGCGCGCGCTCCTCATGCAAATCATCGAGACGATGCCGGGGACGAAACATTCGGCCAATGCGCAGCACAAATTGCAGGAGATCGAGCGGCAGTTGGCGACGGAGGATTAGTTCGGTCGCGAAATGTGACCGGCGTCCGCTGCACCGCGCAAGGCAGCTTCCCGGCAGCCGGCGCTTCGTGTAGTTCGTGCCTTTCGTGGACACCACTGCGCCGCCGCCCTTCACCGCCGTCCTCCTCGCCGGCGGAAAATCCACGCGCATGGGCCGGGACAAAGCGGGCGCAATCCTGGACGGACAGCCGCTCTGGCAGCGCCAGCTCGCCACGCTGCGCGCAGTCCATCCGCACGAGCTTTTCATCTCGGGAAAAGCGGACGGCCCCTACGCGGGCAGCGGCGTCGAGATTCTCGCCGACCGCTCCCCCGGCCTCGGCCCGATCGCCGGTCTCGATGCCGCCCTCCGCCGCGCGAGCCACCCACTCGTCCTCGTCCTCGCCATCGACCTCTCCGCGATGACGCCGGCTTTTCTTGCAAGCCTGCTCCACGCCGCCGCGGCCAGCGCGACCGGCTGCGTGCCGCGCCGCGCCGACTGGTTCGAACCGCTCGCCGCCATCTATCCGCGCACCTGCCTGCCGCTGGTCGAGGCGTGCCTAGGCGAAGCCGACCGCTCCATGCAGCGGTTCGTGCGACTCGCGGTGGCGGCAGGTCTGGTGGAAGGACGCGCGCTGCGCCCCGGCGAGCTGGCGCTTTTCAAAAACGTGAACCGGCCACGCGATCTCGACGCGGGCGTTTGAGCCATCGTCGGCTCCGGATTCAGCCCGATTTTTTTCGACGGGACGAGGCGGAAACCCAGGATCATTGCCCCCTGGCCAGGAGCAGGCAGAGCACAATGGCCGACCCGCCGGGGATCGCCCGGAAACCACACCATCTAGTGCGGAATTTTTACTCTGACCCCAATATATTGTGCTTGCCGCCAAATCGGTCGCGCCTAATTTTCGCGCCTTCGCACCGCTTTTTACCGTCACTTTTACCCGCAATCCGCCATGTATCTCCAATCCCTCGAACTCTTCGGCTTCAAGTCTTTCGCCCCGAAAACCAAGATGGAATTTCATCGCGGCGTGACCGCCGTGGTCGGGCCAAACGGCTGCGGCAAATCGAACGTCCTCGACGCGATGCGCTGGGTGCTCGGCGAGCAGTCGGCCAAGGCGCTGCGCGGCGGCGAAATGTCGGACGTGATTTTCAGCGGCACGGACTCGCGCGCCGGGGTCGGCATGGCGGAGGTCTCGATGACCTTTTCCGAGTGCGAGGAACAGCTCGGGCTCGACTGGCATGACGTGACGATCACGCGGCGCGTCTTCAAGGACGGCGGCAGCGAGTACCTGCTGAACAAAACGCCGTGCCGGCTCAAGGACATCCAGCAGCTTTTCATGGACACGGGCATCGGGCGCTCGGCGTATTCGATCATGGAGCAGGGCAAGATCGACATGATCCTTTCATCGCGGCCCGAGGATCGGCGCGCGATTTTCGAGGAGGCGGCGGGCATCACCAAATACAAGGCGCAGAAGCGCGAGGCGCTGCGGAAGTTGGAGGCGACGGAGGCGAATTTGCTGCGGCTGGAGGACATCGTGAAAGAGGTCAAGCGGCAGATCGGATCGCTTCAGCGGCAGGCGGGAAAAGCGCGGCGTTATCAGTCGCTGATCGGCGATTTGAAAATGCTGGAGACGCACGCGGCGAAGCGGCAGTTCGACTCGCTGGAGGAGCAGCGCGTGGCCGCGAAGCAAGAGCTGGCGCGACTCGCCGACCGGCAGGTGGAGTGTGAGCAGGAGATCGAGTCGCGCGAAAGCGAGGTCGCCGTGCAGCGCGCCGCGCTGGAGGAAATGGAGCAGCGGCTGAACCAGGCGAGGCAGGCGGTCAACGATCTCAAGTCGCGCATCTCAAATCACGAAAGCCGGATCATTTTCAACGAAGAACGCGCACAGGAATTCACGCAGCTCACCGAGCGCTACCGCGCGGACGTGGCGGGCGCGGAGGAGAAATTCCGCATCGCCGAGACGCAGCTTCACGACACCGACATCGAGCTCGAGCAAATCACCACGATGCTCGCCGGGGAACTGCGCGTGATGGAGGAACTGCAGGCGGCGACCGCCGCGCTCACCGGCCAGCGGCAGGAGGCCGAGCGGACGATCAGCGGCGTGGCGAATGACGCGGCGCGCATTGAGAGCCGCATCAGCGGGCTGCGCGGGCAGATTTCCAGCGTCTCGCAGCAGCGCGACGGCGCGGAGGCGAGGCTGAGCATTTTGTCCGGCGAGCTGGAGCAGCTCACCTTCGCCTTCACGCAATTCACCGACCGCCTGCAAGCCACCCAGGCCGAACTCGAACGCGGGCTCGCAGCCCATGAGTCCCATACGTCCCATGTGACCCATTCCGAAAGCGCGCTGCGCGAAAGCCAAAGCGCCCTCGCTGAAGTGGACCGCGAACTGCGCGACACCCAGCGGACCCTCGCGGAAAAGGACTCGAAACTCGAAGTGCTCCGCGCGCTCAATGCGGGCGGCGAAGGTTTCTCGGAAGGGACGCAGGCGGTGCTCCGTGGGCTGGACAATCCCGACTTTTTCAAGCCCGCGATCATGGGCGCGCTGGCGCAGTTCATCGAGGTCGCGCCGGAATACGTCACCGCCGTGGAAGCCGCTCTGGGAGCCAATCTCCAGGCCATCGTGATGAAAGACACGATGATCGCCGAGTCGGTCATCCGCACACTCACCGCGCAAAAACTTGGCAAGGCCGGGCTCGCGCTGCGCGAGCTGGAAACGCACTTCGATCACAAGTCCGAGCCGCTCACGCTGCCTGAGGGCGCGATCGACTGGCTCATCCGCAAGATCAAGCCGCAGTCCGAAGTGCAGCGGCTCGTCGAGCGGATCGTCAACCACACCGTCCTCGTCCCCGACCTCGATACGGCGCTCCGCGTTTTCCCGCAGGTGCGCGGCTCGGCGGTCGTCACGCTCGCGGGCGAAGTGCTCACCGGGCACGGCATTCTGCACGGCGGCCAGGGCGGCGAAGCGGTGAACTCCGTGCTCGCGCGCAAAAACCAAATCCACACGCTTGAGGCGGAAGCCGCCGTGCTGCACCAGCAGATCGACGGCGTGACGCAGCGGCGGAACGCACTCCTTTCCGCAATCGAGACCGCCCAAGCGCGGCTCGACGAGGCACGCGAGGAAAAGCAGAACGCCACGCTCCACGTCTCCACGCTCCGCGGCCAGCTCGCGATGGTCGAGCGCGAGGCTAAGGACACCGAGCGCAAGCAGCAGAACCTCGAAGGCGAGCGGGCGAGCAGCGAGGCACGGCATCGCGAAGCCGCGGATCGAGTGGGAGGACTCGAAGCCGAGACTGCCGCCGGGCTCGCGCAGCTCGAAGAACTCCAATCCCGCCGCGCCGAAGCGCAGAACCAGCTCGAAATCCTCCGCGCCCGCGAAGGCGAACTCGGCGGCGAACTCAACGAACTCCGCATCAAAGTCGCCACCGAGCGCCAGCGCCACAGCTCGCTCCACCACCAGCGCCAGCCGATGGAAGCGCGGCTCACCGAACTCACCGAACTCATCGCCGCGCGGAAGCAGGACATCATCAGCTACGAGCAGCGCGCCGACTCGATGCTCGCGGAGAACGCCGAGATCGAAACGAATCTCGAAAGCCTGCGCGCCCAGGTGGGTGAAGGCGAAAGCGCCGTCGCCGCGCTGCTCGAAGAACGCGCGGGCATGGCCGCCGCCGTCGAAGAACTCGCGAACGGCCTGCGCGGCCTGCGCCACCAGCTCACCGAAGCGCACGACCAGCGCAGCCGCCTCGATGTGAAGCACACGCAGTTTGAGATGAAGCTCGCCGCGCTCACCGAGCACATCCAAAAGCGCTACCAGCTCGATCTCACGACCTTCGAGCGCGACCTCCACGGCCTGCGCGTGGCCATTCGCGATCACGCGAAACGGCAGGCCCGTGGCGCGGACGCCCCGTCCGCCGACAGTGAAGCGAGCGCCCCGCTCGCTGATTCCGAAAGCGCAGATTCGACGGGCGGGGCGCCCGTCGGACAAACGGCGGACGAGGCGTCCACGCCACGGGGCGAGGCGGTCGAAGACGCCTTCGCCATCGACTGGGAGCGCATCGAAGCGATGGTCCGCGAACTCGACCAGCGCCTCGACTCGATGGGCCCGGTGAACCTCGACGCCATCCAGGAATATGACGAACTGGAGCAGCGCCACGCCTTCCTCGAAAAGCAGAACACCGACCTCACCAACTCCAAGGAGGAACTCCTCGGCGTCATCGCGAAAATCAACAACACCACGAAGACGCTCTTCGCCGAGACCTTTGAAAAAATCCGCGTGAACTTCTCCGAGATGTTTGTGGAGCTGTTCGGCGGCGGCAAAGCCAACC
>JAYWEB010000113.1:0-5166 GCA_043779575.1 Chthoniobacter sp.
AAGCGTGTGGTGTCGCAATTCGATGCGGCGATTGGCCTGCTCTACATCGACAGCAAACACAGCCGCGAGCACGTGCTTGGGAACATAGCGCTTTATGGCAAGGCGATGCGGCCGCGGTTCGTCGTCCTCGACGACATTCACCTGAATGGCGAAATGGCAGCGGTCTGGGCGGAGCTGGCCGCCGCCGCGGGCGCCCGAGCGTTCGATGCCTCGCAAATCGCTGACCGCGCTTGTGGCTTCGGTGTTTTGCAATACGACGGCGGCTGAACGCCCCGATGGGCGAGCCGCGGTTCGCAGTCCCCGGATTTCTTCACGGTTCCTCGTTCGTCGCGTGGCGCCCACGCTGCCAGCACGCGGTGAGGGCATCGAGGAGCACATCGAAGCCGATCCCGATGAGCACGAACATGGCCCACTCGATGGCGTGGTAGTAACGGGAGAGGCGGTCGCCCACGGCGAAGACGATGGTGACGTAGAGAAGGATCGGCAGCCAGAGGATCGAGGTGCGGGCGCAGCGCCCTGGGAGGAGCGCGGCGACCAGCCCGAGTGCCGCCAGCCAGCCCAGTACGGTCAGGGAAATGCGTGGCTTTTTACCCGGTTCGCCGGGTTCCGCGACGACCCAAGAAATGTGGGTGAACCACCGCACCATCGGTTCGAACCAAACCGTCCGTCCGGCGCGCTCGGCGACCATCGCGTCGTATGCGGGCTCGTCCATTTCGTAAATCAACGTCATCTCCGGCGCCCGCCGGGACCAGCGTCCTTCGCTGGATTCGGCCTGCTCCGCCCAGAAGGTCGCTGGCAGCAGGCGAACGTCGTGGTCGCGGTTGCTGCCCGCGACGAGGATTTTCTCGGCGACGAGTCGGGCGTAAGGCCACGGATGGGCGAGGATCGCTTGTCGTCCGAGCGCATTCGCCACCTTGGAAAAGCGCGCCGGGTTCTTGACGAGTGCGGCGTATTCCGTCTCGAGTTTGGGGTTTCCCTGTTTTTTGCTCAGCCATTTTTTGTAGATCTGCTGAGTGAAAGCGTAGTTCGGCAAATCGGCGCGGGCTGCTTCGATGGCGGGACGAATGAGGGCGCGTTCGCGGGCGTAGGGTTCGCCTTCGGTTTTGACGAGCGGCAGCGTGGAGCTGAGAAAGAGCCACGGTCCCTGGCCGTCGCCACCGGAGGTCAGCGAGATGACGGCCACGGCGGGGACGGTGAGAAACACCCACCGCGGCCACGCGCGGGGACGCCGTGTCAGGATCATGGCCGCGAGGAAAAGGCCGAGCCAGAGTGGCCGGCCAGCAGGTTTCACCGCGACGATGAGTACCGCGAGCAGCAGGAACCAAATGAGCCGGCGCGGGCTGGCGAGTCCGCCCGGTGGGGCGGCGAGGGCGACGGTCGCGATGAAGACGCCGAGCAGCAGACATTCGCCGATCATTTCGTGCTCGTAGTAGAGCATGCGCGGCCAGACGGCGGCGCAGAGCGTGACCGGCGGCACCCACAGCGCGGGTCGCCGCACGAGGTGCCCGGCGACCCAGCCGATGCCGAGGATCATGACCAGCCCGGCGGTGTGCTGCACGGCGGCGACGACTTGGGGCGTATTGCAAAAAGGCACGGCCGGCGCGGCGATCAGGACCAGCGGGTAGAGGTAGCGGCGCTTCGGCGGCAGGTGGAACTTGCCTTTGAGATACAGATCGCGCGCGGTCTCAAAGTAGGAGTTGCTGTCCGAGCCATAGAAAGCCTCCGGGATCGCCGTGAGCAGCGAGATCCGCAGGACCGCGCCGACGAGCAGCGCCGGAAGACACAGCCAGAGACACTGCCGGAAGGAAAAGGGAGCGGCGCTTTCCAGCCCGAAAATGGTTTTCATCGCGCGAGAAAACCGCCACAGACCAGTGCTCACAAGTCTTTCCTGAAAATGCCCGGCTCATCCTCTTCCCGCGTCTGGCGCGCCGCCGACCGCGCGCTGCGTTTCCTCACCCAGCCGTCGCGCGCGGCGCAGCTCGCGGGCTGGGTGCTGCTCGCCGCGGTCATCGTGGCGGCGCGGGTTTACATGACGCATCTGCTGCCGGGTTATCTGTGGTCAAAGGACTCCAGAGGCTACGCGACAGCGGCGGTCCAGTGGATCGAAACGGGGCGCTGGGAGAGCGACCCGAAACGCGGGCCGGTCTATTCGCTGGCCCTCGCCGCCGTGCTGAAAATCGCCGGCAGCTTCGATGCCGTGGTCGTGGCGCAGCATGTCCTCGGCGGGCTCATGGTGCTGGGCTGCACGCTCTTTCTGCGGCGGCTCGCCGGGCCGCGCGCGCACTGGCCGGTCCTGGCCTGCGGGCTCGCGCTGGCGGTCTATGGCCAGTTGCTTTTCCTCGAGCACCTCATCCGCAATGACCTCCTGCTTTTCACTTTCGCCGCGCTGGCTTTCGCCGCGTGGTTCTGCGCTTTGGAAAGTGGCCGGCGCGGCTGGCTCTTCGCGTGCGGGCTGGCGGCGGCCGGGCTCGCGCTGACGCGCAATGTGCTCGCGCCCTTCCCGGCGGTGGTCCTCGCGGCGCTCCTCTGGGATGGCCGCCGCACGCCGCGGGTCGCGCTCGCCGGGGCGGCGGTTTTTCTCGCGGGGCTGGCGTTGCCGTTCGTCGGCGCGAAGGTTTTCCGCCAGCTCACCATCCACGACCGACCCCCGCAGCCGCAGCCGGGCTCGATGCTCTTCGCGCGGGTCGCGCAGTTCACCGTCCTGGACGGCGGGATCGAGCCGGAGGTCAAGGCGCTGATCCGCGCGGACATCGTGGCCTACCGCGAGTCCTGCCGGGTCAAGGGGACGCTCGACAACAACGAGATCCTCGCCCGCACGGCGGTGCCGAAGCTGCGCGAACTTTACGAGCGGCTGGGCAAAACGCCCGCCGACCTGGACCGCCTCTGCTGGCGCTTGGCGGGGGAGGCGATCCGCACGCACCCCCGCGAGTATGCCGGGCAGTGCTGGCGGGATTTTCTCCAGGTGCAAATGCGCCTCGGCACCAGCGCGGTGAACCCGAGCAGCGGGGACATCCGCTCCGCCTGCCGCAGGCTCGAGGGCGATATCCAGTGGCCGCAGATGCGCGCCGCCGCGACCATCCGCGGACTCGAGCCCGCGTGGCAACCCAAGCACCTCGCCGGTTACAAGTCCATGAACGCGCAGGCGTGGCTTTTTGCCAAATCCCCGGTTCTGTGGACGACGCTCGGCCTCCCCGCGCTCGTCTTTTTCCGGCGTGGAAAAATCCGCTGGTGGTGGCTCACGGCGGCGGGGTGCTGGTGGTTCGTCATCGTCCTGCTCTGCACGGTGGGCCGGCCGCTCAGCCGCTATCTGCTGCCGGTGCTTCCGATCATGTTCTGGACGCTCGGCGCGGTCCTCGCGATCGCGTGGGACGCGCTCACGACCCTGCTGGAGACCGGCCTCCGCCGCGCCTTCCCGCCGCCGGCGGCAGATTAGGCTTTCGCCGGATTTGTCCGTCGCTTTACATCCCGGCCCGCGCGCTTCGCCTCCATGACACTTTCTGAAATCACCGTCTCCGTCCTGATCCCCGCCTACAACGAAGAGGAATCTCTCACCGGTACGGTCGAGGCCATCCGCAAATACGCCGGGCTGGTGAAGGCGATGGAGATCATCGTCATCAACGACGGCTCGCGGGACCGTACCGGGGAGATCGCCCGCACGCTGCCGGTCACGCTCATCGAGCACGAGACCAACACCGGCTACGGCTCCGGGCTGAAAGACGGGCTCCGCCAGGCGCAGCACGAATACATCCTCATCGCCGACGCCGACGGCACCTACCCGCTGGAGGACATCCCGCGGCTGCTCGCCGAAGCTCCGAACTACGCCATGGTCGTGGGCGCGCGGACCGGCGCGGTGGTGAAAGTGCCGCCGCTCCGCAAGCCGGGGAAGTGGCTCATCACCCGCCTCGCCGAGTACCTCAGCCAGCGCAAAATCCCCGACCTCAACTCCGGCTTCCGCGTCTTCCGCAAAGACGTGGCCCTGCGTTTCCTCACGCTCTACCCGGACGGCTTTTCTTTCACCACCACGATCACGCTGGCCATGCTGACGAACCACTACAAGGTGAAGTTCATCCCCATCAACTACCACCGGCGCGTCGGCAAATCCTCGATCAAACCGCTGCGCGACTTCACCAATTTCACGATCCTCATCATCCGCATCTGCGCCTACTTCAAGCCGCTCAACGTCTTCGTCCCGCCCGCGCTGGTGCTCATTCTCGCGGGCGTGGCCAAAGGCGTGATCGACTACACCGGCTTCCTCGACCCGCACGCGGCCGGCCATCTCGGGCTCTTCGGCATCGTCCTCGCGCTGACCGGCGTGCAGATGCTTTTCATCGGCCTGCTCGCCGACCTCATCGACCAGCGGATGAAGATGTAGCCGGCGGCGGATGGCGCCGCGGGCCTGTCCCGTGAACGCGCGGCGCGGTCCTTTTCAGCCCGCTGGCACGGTGAGGACGAAGGTCGTCCAAACTTTGTCCGATGCGCCGAGGAGCACGTCGCCGCCCTGGGCGCGGGCGAGTTCGCGCGCGAGGCTCAGGCCGAGGCCGTGGCCGGGGATTTCGGCAGGCGCCGCAGCGCGGAAAAACCGCGCGAAAAGTCGCGGCTGATGCTCGTGCGCGAGGCCGTGGCCGGTGTTCGCGATTTCAACCGCGTGCCAACCGCCTTGCCGCGTGAGGCGCACCGTGATGGCCCCGCCGTCGCGGTTGTATTTCACGGCGTTGTCGAAAAGGTTTTGCAGGATTAGCGTGGTGCGGTCGGCGTCGAAGCGAGCGGGGGCGGCCGGCGGCGCCTCGACGGCGAGCGAGATGCCGCGCGGCGCGGCGGCGATTTGCGCGTCTTCCGCGCAGACGCGGACGAGCGCGGCGAGATCGCCCGCGACCGGATGCAGGCCGAGCTGGCCGCCGTCGGCGCGCGCGAGCAGGAGCAGCGTCTGCGTGATGCGCGTGATGCGGCGGACCTGTTCGAGCGCCGTGGCGATGCCCTCCTGCGCGGGCGCGGCGAGCGCGGGAGAGGCGAGCGTCTGCTCCAGCGCGGCGCGGGCGATGGCGAGCGGGGTTTTGAGTTCGTGCGAGGCATCGGCGCTAAAGCGGGAGGTTTGCGCGAAGGCGGTGGCGAGGCGGTCGAAGGTGGCGTTGAGCACCGTGGCGAGGCGCGCGAGTTCATCGCCGGTGG
>JAYWEB010000114.1:0-2047 GCA_043779575.1 Chthoniobacter sp.
GCTCAACAACAACAAGGACGGGATCAATGGACGCATGGCCGATGGCGGATGAGAAGGATTTTTCGATCTCCGCAAGGGTTGCGGAGCCTCCGATACGGGAGTGAAAAACTGGATTTTTCACCCGCTCAGTGAAAGCCAAGTCCAGCCAAATAAACGCCCGGGTCACAGTGGCGGACATGCTCCGGGGGTGACCTTGCTGCGCTGGGCGGTGTTCATTTGCCCTCGCGATGTCCCCTGCCCGATCCCACTCGAAACCGTTGATCATGACGCCGCATCAGGCGTTGCAGCGCTACTTGGGGTTTTCCGGGTTTCTCGAAGGGCAGGAGGACACTTATGACTACAGCGGGTAATGCTGCCGAGGTATTCCCGAGGGAACATCCGGGGAGGGAGGAACCCGGCATTGCCGGGAGAATTCTGGACTGGACGCAGCATTACATCGCGCACGTCACATGGATCCGTAGGCTAGCTGCACACGTGACAGCACCGAGCGGGATGGATACCGGATGCGGAGCAACGATCTTGGAGGGAGTTGTTAGCGCGGGCTGGAGGGTGGATGCTTACTCTTCGATAAAAAGTTTTCTGACCGCGTGCCAGCGATGAAATAGCCCAGACTTTTTCACCGCCTGAATCTGGCTCGGTGAAAATTGAATCTCTGAGCTTGAAATGCCCTCCTTTCCTCCCGTGATCACACCTTCGAGAAAGCCAGATTCGTTAATCCAACAATATTTGAATGTGCGTCCATCAATCAACCGAAGATCGCATTGGACTGGAAGCCGCTTGAACTGATCGAGGATTTCTTTTGGTAATTGCATTTATTCAGTACCCGGTTTCCTCAATTACTGACCATGGTGTTCCACTCCCCATTAATGGCCTAGTAAGTAGGTTTCCATTCGCCTTAAAAATCTGCGTGTACCCCCCAGGAAATACTCCTTGCGGCGAAACAATGCCCTCAACATAGAAACCCGGACGCGCCGAGACGGACCAAAGGCGACTTGCTGCGTTGTCTGTGACTCCCTTCAAAGCATTCCCAATCTTGGAATGAAACGGAGTCCAAGGACGCTGAAGCGAAGCGTATTGCCCAAAGGTCGCGGAACCTTCACTTCCTGCACCTCGCCAAAGCCCACCGCGACCGCTCAGGGAGAACCTCAATCGCGCCGTTCCTGGCAGAGAGCTATCATAATGTGACCCCCAGCGACTACCTTGAGTTAACCGAAGGTAAGATTTAACTCCCAAATCGTTCAATCGTTCTCCAGTTCCTGCATTTGTCATTCTCGGCGCGAAAATAAGCGGTCCTTTACTGACAGCATACATCGCCCCACCTGCGCCCAAGAGGCTTGCCACCGTGTCGCCCGTTTCCGCGTTAGAACGGCTCAGGCCGATCATCTGCAAGCCGGTGGTGGTCGCGGATTGCACGTCGATTCCCGGTCCCGCCGCCAAGCGTCTGATCGCGGTTGCCGATACATCCGCGCCGTGGTCCACGGCTAACAACGACACGCCCCCGGTCTCCGGTGCAAGTGCCACCCCACCCGCCGCCTCGGCATATCCGCCTGCCACTTGAAGGGTGTTTCCGGTGTAGAAGATTGCAACTTCGCCATTTCTCGCGATCCGTTGCAGCCGGTCCGCTTCCAGGTATACACCGGCAGCGCCACGCAGATTCCCAATCATTTCCGGGTGCGCCAAATACTGCTCGGCCGCTCCCTTCGTCATGGACATCTGGACGAGACCATACTTGCCATTGGGAGCGAACGGCGAAAACCAGCCGTCTTCTTCCAGCGGGAAGCCCATCAACACCGAAAGCAAATTTTCAGGGTCTTGGAAAAACACCGGATCGGACCCGGCGATGACCTGTTCCTTCAGCCCGAGCACGTCCACCTTGTTGACCGGATCGTTGTGGCAGTAGGAATAAAGGTTGAGGCTTTCACTTTCGCCGAGCAGCTCGCGGGATAGCCACTGGCCTGTTAGCGGGTCGAGGAAACGTTTGCCAAAGTTATACAGGCCGGTTTCCTGATCATAGTATTTCGTGGCAAAACGGAACGGGCAGCTCTCG
>JAYWEB010000115.1:0-5156 GCA_043779575.1 Chthoniobacter sp.
CCGCAGCTTCGCAACCTGCCCGGCGTCATCGAGGTCAACACGCTCGGCGGTTTCGAGAAACAATTCCACGTCACCCCGCAGCCCGCGAAGCTCGTGGCCTACGGCCTGACCATGCGCGACCTCATGCAGGCGCTGGAGATGAACAACCAGAACGTCGGCGCGGGCTACATCGAGCGGAACGGAGAGCAGTGGCTCATCCGCACGCCGGGCCAGGTGAAGTCGATGGAGGAGATCGGCAGCATCGTGCTGACCACGCGCGACGGCGCACCCATCTACATCAAGGACGTGGCCGACGTGGCGCTCGGCAAAGAACTGCGCACCGGCGCGGCCACGCACAACAGCGGCGAAGTCGTCATGGGCACCGCGATGATGCTGCTCGGCGAAAACTCCCGCACCGTCTCGCGCGCCGTCGCCACGCGGCTGGAGGAGGTCAATCGCAGCCTGCCCGAGGGCGTCGTCGCCTTCGCGGTGTATGATCGCACGCTGCTCGTCGATGCCACCATCGAGACGGTGAAGAAGAACCTCTTCGAGGGTGCGGCGCTCGTCATCGTCATCCTCTTTCTCCTGCTCGGAAACATCCGCGCCGCGCTCATCACCGCCGCGATCATCCCGCTCTCCATGCTCATGACGATCACCGGCATGGTCAATTTGAAGATCAGCGCGAACGTGATGAGTCTCGGTGCGCTCGACTTCGGCATCATCATCGACGGTGCCGTCATCATCGTGGAAAACTGCATCCGGCGGCTCGCCGAGGAGCAGCATCACCGCAAGCGCCTGCTCGCGGTCGGCGAGCGCTTCGAGATCGTCTTCGACGCCACGCGCGAAGTCATCAAGCCGAGCATTTTCGGCGTCTGCATCATCATGGTCGTCTATCTGCCGATCCTGTCGCTGCAAGGCATCGAGGGGAAAATGTTTCACCCGATGGCCTACACCGTGATGCTCGCCCTCGCCGCGGCGATGGTGCTCTCGCTCACCTTCATCCCCGCCGCCATCGCGCTCTTTCTCGGCGGAAAAGTTTCGGAGAAGGAGAATTTTTTCATGCGGGGCGCGCGCTTCATTTACGAGCCGGCGCTGCGGGCCGCGCTGGCCGCGCGCGGCATCGTCGTCACGAGCGCCGCGGTGCTCGTCGTGCTCTGCCTGCTGCTCGCCTCGCGCATGGGCGCCGAGTTCATCCCGCGCCTCGATGAAGGCGATGTGATGATGCACGCGCTGCGCATTCCGGGCACCAGTCTCACGCAGGCCGTGCAGATGCAGAGCGCCTTGGAGAGCGCGATCAAATCGGTGCCGGAGGTGAAGGAAGCCTTCGCCAAAATCGGCACTGCGGAGGTCGCCACGGACCCGATGCCGCCGAGCGTCGCGGACTGTTTCGTGATGATCAAACCGCGCAGCGAATGGGCGAATCCGAAGATGCCCAAGTCGGAGCTGGTCGCGAAGATCGCGGCGGCGGCGAGCCAGGTGCCCGGCAACAATTACGAATACATGCAGCCCGTGGAGATGCGCTTCAATGAACTCATCGCCGGCGTGCGCGCCGACGTGGCGGTGAAAGTTTTCGGCGACGACCTCGACGTAATGGCCGAGACCGCCAAGCAGGTGGAAAAAGTCCTCGGCACCGTGCCCGGCGCGGCCGACGTGAAGACCGAGCAAAGCACCGGCCTGCCCGTGCTCAGCGTGGACATCGACCGCGCCAAACTCGCGCGCTACGGCCTGAACATCGCCGAGGTGCAGGAGGCCGTGGAGATCGCGATGGGCGGCAAGGAAGCCGGGATGCTCTTCCAGGGCGACCGCCGCTTTCCCATCGTCGTGCGCCTCCCGGAGAATCTGCGCTCCAACCTCGACGCGATGCGCCGAATCCCCATCCCGCTGCCGAAGCGCGAGGAGTCCGATTCCAAATCCCGCGTCATGCCCGTCGTCGCCAAGACCGAAACCGGAGGAACCGGCAGCGCTTTTATCCCGCTCGGCGAACTCGCTGAATTCAAAGTCGAGCCGGGCCTGAACCAGGTGAACCGCGAGAACGGCAAGCGCCGCATCGTCACCACCGCCAACGTGCGCGGACGCGATCTCGCCGGCTTCGTCGCCGACGCGCAGGCACGCATCAAGAACGAGGTGAAAATCCCCGCCGGTTACTGGCTGGAGTGGGGCGGACAGTTCGAGAATCTGCTCTCCGCGAGCGCGCGTCTGCAAATCGTCGTGCCCGTCGCGCTGCTGCTCATCCTGCTGCTGCTCTTCACAGCGTTCGGATCGCTGAAAGATGCGCTGCTCGTCTTCTCCGGCGTGCCGATGGCGCTCACCGGCGGCATCCTCGCGCTCTGGCTGCGCGACATCCCGCTCTCGATCAGCGCGGGCGTCGGCTTCATCGCGCTCAGCGGCGTCGCCGTGCTCAACGGCGTGGTCATGTTCACGTTCATCCACAAGCTGATCGAAGACGGCGCGACCGTGGACGATGCCGTGTTCCGCGGCTCGGTCACGCGCCTGCGCCCCGTGCTCATGACCGCGCTCGTCGCCTCGCTTGGCTTCGTCCCGATGGCCATCGCGACCGGCCCCGGCGCGGAAGTGCAGCGCCCGCTCGCGACCGTCGTCATCGGCGGCATCATCAGCTCCACGCTGCTCACTTTGCTCGTCCTCCCGGTGCTTTACCGGATGTTTCACCGCCGCGGCGAAAAAGTCGAAAGGCCCGCGCCTGCCGATGCCACGCCGCAACCCGCGCACTGAAAAACTCATCCCAAAAAAACCAAACCAACTAACCGAACAAACCATGAAGCAAACCACCACCATCCTCACCGACGACAAAGCGAAAGCCAAAGCCGAGGCCAAGCTCCCGCTCCTCGATTCCGCGCTCAAGTCCCTCCAGGCCAGCGTCCCGGCCGCCTAACCGCCCGCGTCGGTGAACCCCGCCCGGCTTCAGCCCTTGGCTCCGCGTCCTCGCGGCAGCCGTGGCGTTGACGGATGCCTCCACCAGCGCCATCCCTGAGCCATGCGTGACTCGCCAATTCGCGACTGGAAAGGCCCCGCCCTCGCGCTCACCGCGGCGGCCCTCTTCGGCGCGAGCACGCCGTTCAGCAAGATTCTGCTGCGCGAACTTTCGCCGCAGTGGCTCGCGGGATTGCTTTACCTCGGCTCCGGCGTCGGGCTCGCGCTCTGGATGCTCCTGCGGCGCATCGCCACACCGGACGCCCCGCGCGAGGCGTCGCTGCGACGCGCCGATCTGCCGTGGCTCGGCGGGGCGATCCTCGCGGGCGGCATTGTCGCGCCGCTCTGCCTCGCGTGGGGCTTGCGCGGCACGGCGGGCACGTCGGCCTCGCTGATGCTGAATCTCGAAGGCGTCTTCACCGCGCTGCTCGCGTGGTTCGTCTTCCGCGAAAACTTCGACCGCCGCATCTTCCTCGGCATGCTCGCCATCGTCGCCGGCGGACTGCTCCTTTCGTGGGAAGGCCGCGCGGAGGGCGTCTCATGGGCGGCTGCCGGGATCGCCGCGGCGTGCTTCGGCTGGGCGATCGACAACAATCTCACGCGCAAAGTTTCCGCCTCCGATCCGGTCCAGATCGCCATGTTCAAAGGGCTGGTCGCTGGGGGCCTCAACGTCGCCCTCGCCGCCACGCTCGCTCCGCCTCCGGTTTGGAGCACCATCGCCGCGACGGCCATGCTCGGCTTCCTCAGCTACGGCGTGAGTCTCACGCTCTTCGTCCTCGCCCTCCGCCACCTCGGCACCGCGCGCACCGGCGCGTATTTTTCCACCGCGCCGTTCGTCGGCGCCGCGCTCTCGCTCACGCTGCTCGCGGAACGGCCCGGCTTTTGGTTCTGGGCCGCGGCGGCGTGCATGGCCGCGGGCGTGTGGCTCCACCTCACCGAGCGCCACGCCCACGAGCACACCCACGAACCGCTGGAACACGACCACATGCACCTCCACGACGCGCATCATCAGCACGAGCACACCGCGGACGATCCGCCCGGCGAACCTCACTCCCACCCGCACCGTCACGCACCGCTCACGCACACGCATCCGCATGTCCCCGACTTGCATCACCGCCATCACCATTGATGCGTCGAGCAGCGCTAAAACGCGATGTTCGTCCGCACGCCGATGACGAAGGCGTTGTCGTGGTCCTTCGTGCCTCCGGGTTGAATAACATACTGCGCATGGGGCTGGACCCAAAGCCACGGCGCGACTTGGTAGCGATAGACGAGTTCGATGGTGGTCTCGAAGTCCGGCACGCTGTCTGACGTGTGATCGCCCTGGTTGGCGGCGCGCATCGCGGAGGCGACACGGTCGCTGATCTTGATGAAGGCCACGCCCAGTCCGAGTGCATCGTGGTCGCGGCCGGGGATCGCGCCATGATAATAGAGCCCGCCTTCGATCGAGAACTCGAGGTGGTTGCGATTCGGCGGCATCCAGACCGCGTGCGCGAAAGCGCCCAGGCCTTGATCCTCGCTGCCCGGCTCGCGCCAGACTTCCTGCTCGATGTTCAGGTAGATCGCGTAGTTCGCGCCGCGCTTGCGGGCCTGGGCTGGCGCGAGCGACGAACCGAGTTCCGCAAGCGTGACGTCGGAGATGTCCGCGAATGCGTCGGTGTGATAGAGGAACCCGAATTCATAGCTGCCCGCGAGTCCGCGGGCCGGAGCGACCGGCGTGGCGGGAGCGCCGAGTGGCCGGGCATCGGCGCTCGTGCGCGTCGCGGACAATTCCTCCTCCGGCACCTGATTGAAGCGGTAGCTCATCTCGCAGACGAGGAGCGCGCCTTCGTCTGGCCGGAGCGCCCAATGCGTTCCGTGACGATTGAACTCCGTGGAAATCGCGGCGTCAGGAGAGTGATCCGGCGTCAGCCCTGGCGCGACGTTTCCATCGAAGACCGCCGCCTGAATGGCGAACCCTTTGAACGGCCCAATGCGCAGGCGGATGCCCGGCGCGGCATTGGGAAAAACGGGCAGCGGCAAATTTGCGCTAAATGCCTCAGGCGCGCCAAAGCCGCTCTGCACGAACAAGCCGCCGTAGGCGTCGAGCACCGCGAATTCCGAATCGAAAGTGATCTGCCCGACCCGCAGCGAGAAGCGCTCTTCAAAACAGCTCTGCTCCACCCAAAGCTCGTAGAGTCGAACCGTGTCGTAAGCCTCGATGTTGCTGAACGTGCCGATGTCCCCGACGTAGTTCGCCGAGCCGTTCT
>JAYWEB010000116.1:0-12968 GCA_043779575.1 Chthoniobacter sp.
GGGGACGGCGGAGGAAACCGCGAAAGAAGTGGAGCGTCTCCGCGTAGAGATCGCGCGCTACGAGGGTGAAAAAGAGAAGATCAAGGCCGAGGCGGAAGCGCTGAAAGCCGAGGGCGAGCAAGCTTCCAAAATCAACAACCAGTGCGACCTCGCGGCGCTGCTGCTGCAGGTGGCGATCGTCGTCTGCTCGGTGGCGATCCTCTCCCGCTGGCACGCCTTCTGGTTTGCCGGCCTCGCGATGGGCGTGGCGGGGGCGGTGTTTGGGGTGAAGGCGTTCCTCATGTAGGCGCGGCGGGCGCTCACTGCGGGGTGCGGCATCCACCACGAGGAGTTTTTCAACAGGCGGCTAAACCTCCGCCAAGTTTGGCCGATAGACGGTGGAAGGCTGCGCCAGTGGCGCGGCTGCCAAACTTCCATGAAACTCCCATTCCAATGCGCTTTCATCACGCTGCTCGCGGCGGCGGCGGCGTGGGTGTGCGGGGTCGGCGGGTGGGAAAAGCGGGGCGCGGTCTTGCGGGTGGGGATCAATCCGGCGCCGGGCTATGAGCTGAATTTTCTGGCGGAGGAAAAGGGGTTTTTTCGCGAGGAGGGGCTGGAGGTGCGGCTGGTGGAATTCACGTGTCTGGCAGACTGCCGGCGCGCGTTTGAACGCGGGCAGGTGGATGTGCTCGGCAGCACGGCGGTGCAGGTGCCGGTGGGGCGCGAGCCGGGGCGGTATTCGCCGAAAATCATGGACGCATCCGACGGCGCGGGCGGCCCCGCGGGGCGGGTGGCGGGCAGCGGCGAGCGGACGGCGGAGGTCGCCAAATTTCTGCGCGCGCTGAGCCGCGCGGTGGCTTACACGAAACAGAATCAAGCCGACGCCTGCCGCATCATGGCGCGGCGCACGCGGCCGCTGCTGAACGACGTTTCCGCAGCAGCCACACGGGGCGTGGGCGTGCCCATCCAGGCTGCGCCGGGCGCTCGGCCGGTCACTTTCAGCGAGCCCGCGGACGACCGCCGCCGCGGCGAGATCCGTGCGGACGCCGCCGACCGCCCCGCCGGGATCAAACTCGCGCTTTGGCAAACGAAAGCGCTGCCATGAGTCCGCCGGCCGGCCCCACCGTCTTCCGCTCGCTGAAGCGCAAGCTGCTGCTGCCCCTGCTGCTGATCGGCGGCACGGTGGCGGTGCTCGCCGTTTTGGGCATCCAGCAGGAATCCCGGCGGCAGCTCGAAGGCCAGGTGCGGCAGCGCGCGGAGCTGGTGGCGGACATGGTGAACTACGCCGCCGAAAGCATTGCGCGGCCGGGCGAGTTGCAGCGGCTCGTCACGGCCACGGGCGCGGAGTCGGACCTTTTGGAAATCGTGGTCGCCGGCGGGCAGCCGACGCGCGTGCTGGCGAGCACGAAGAGCGTGTGGCTCGGGCAGCGGCTGGGGGAGCTGCCGGGGCGCGATCTGGCTGACGACCTCGCGCGGACCATCCAGCTCCGGGCCACGCAGCAGCGCTTCAATGCGGCCGAGCACCGCTTCGTTTTTGTGTCGCCGCTCATCCTCAGCCCCGGCGCGGTGGCGGATGGCGTTTTGGCGGAAAGCGCGGTCGTCGTCCACGTGGACACGCGGCCGCTGGAGGCGGCGGTCCGGCAGGCCAGCCTGGAGTTTTCCGCGATCTTTCTCGGCGGGCTCGCGCTGCTCGTGGGGCTCGGTTACGGGCTGCTCAGCCGGGTCGTCCTCCGCCCGATCGCCGCCCTCGGCGCGGCGCTGCGGCGGGACGGCGCGGGCGGCGACGAAATCTGGGCCGCGGCGGCCACGGACGATGAACTGGGCTGGCTCGCCGGGGTGCTGCGCGATTCGCGCACGCGCACGGATGGCGCGCTCGCCGAGCTGGAAAAACAAAAGGCCGCGCTGCTCGCCGCCAAGCAAAGCGCCGAGGAGGCGAACCGCGCGAAGAGCGATTTCCTCGCGAACATGAGCCACGAGATTCGCACCCCGATGAACGGCGTCATCGGCATGGCGAATCTCCTTTTGGCCACCGACCTGAACCCGCGCCAGCGCCACTACGGCGCGACCATCCGCTCCAGCGCGGAGAGCCTGCTCGGCGTGATCAGCGACATCCTCGACTTCTCGAAAATGGAGGCCGGGAAGCTGCATTTCGAGAGCGCGGACTTCGAGCTGCGCGAGAGCGTGGAGCAAACCATCGGGCTGCTTTCCGAACGCGCGCACGCCAAGAAACTCGAACTCGCCTGCCTCATCTACAACGAGGTGCCCGCGCTTTTGCGCGGCGATCCGAACCGTCTCCGCCAAGTGCTGACCAACCTCGTCAGCAACGCCATCAAGTTCACCGCGAGCGGCGAAGTGGTGGTCCGCGTCACGCGCGAGAGCGAAACCGAAACGCACGCCACGCTGCGCTTCGCCGTCTCCGACACCGGCATCGGCATCCCGCCGGAAGCCCGGCGCACGCTGTTCCATTCCTTCTCGCAGGGCGACCCGTCCATCACGCGGAAATACGGCGGCACCGGGCTCGGCCTCGCCATTTCCCGCCAGCTCACCGCCTGCATGGGCGGTGTGATCGGCGTGGAGAGCGAGGTCGGAAAAGGTTCGACGTTCTGGTTCACCGTGCGCCTGGCGAAGGCGGCGGCCACCGCGCCCGTCGCGAGCGCGCCGCCCGCCGGGCTCGCCGGCCTGCGCGTGCTGGTGGTGGATGACAATGTCACCAACCGCAGCATCCTCGAGCACCAGCTCACCGCCTGGCAGATCCGCTACACCAGCGCCGCCGACGGCTTCCAAGCGCTGCTCAAACTCCACCAGGCCGCCACCGACGGCGCGCCGTTTGACCTCGCGATCCTCGACTTGCAGATGCCGTTTCTCGACGGCCTGAAGCTCGCCCGCGCCATCACCGCCGAGCCCACGCTCGCCGCCACGCGGCTCGTCATGCTGACCTCCGTGGCCGAGCATCCCGAGGAGGAAACGCAGCGCCTCGCCGGGCTCAGCGCGTGCCTCGACAAACCGGTCCGCCAGTCCCAGCTCTACGCCTGCCTCACCGGCGCTTGGAAACGGCCCGCCGCCGCCGCGCCGCAGCCGACGGACGCACTTTCACCCGCGGGCACCGCGGAAAAAAACCGCGTCCGCATCCTCCTCGCCGAGGACAACGTCATCAACCAGGAGGTCGCGCTCGGCCAGCTCGAACAGCTCGGCTACGCCGCCGACGTCGTCGCGAACGGACACGAGGCGCTCGCCGCGCTGGCGCGCAAAACCTACGACCTCGTGCTCATGGATTGCCAGATGCCGGAGCTGGACGGCTACTCCGCCACCGCGCAGATCCGCGAGCGCGAAGCGGCCTTTGCCGCGTCCGGCGGGAAACCGGCGCGGCTCCCCATCATCGCCATGACCGCCAACGTCATGCCGCACGACCGCGCGAAATGCCTCGCCGCCGGCATGGACGACTACGTGGGCAAGCCCGTGGAAGTCGCGCAGCTCCAAGCGGCCATCGCGCGCGTCCTCGGCGGCAGCCCCGCCGAGCCTGCGCCCGCCGAGCCCGCGCCGGCCAGCGACGCCGTGGATCTGCGCCGGCTGGACCAGGCCGCCGGCCACAACCCCGCCCAGCGCCGCAAGCTCCTGCACCTCTATTTTTCCGAGACCCCCCGGCAGCTCGCCGCCCTCTCCGCGGCCATCGCCGAAAACCGCGCCACCGACGTGCGCCACCTCGTCCACAAGGCCAGCGGCTCCAGTCTTTCCCTCGGCTTCACGGCCATGGCCCAACCCTTGCTTAGACTGAGACAAATGGCCGAGCAGGATCAACTCGACGACGGCGCAGTGGCTCTCCACCGGGAGCTCACGGCCCATCTTGAGCGGATCAAAAAACAACTCGCGGCCTGAGCCCAGTCACCCATGAAAAAAATCGCGATCATCGACGATGACAAAATCGTCTGCGCCATCTATCGGGCGCGTTTTGAGTCGGATGGATTCGAAGTCGCCACCGCTGCGGATGGCGAAGCCGGCCTCGCCCTCGTCGCCAGCTTCCGCCCCGATGTCGTCCTCCTCGACCTCGGCCTGCCCGTCATCGACGGCGTGGAAGTCGTCCGCCGCCTCCGCGCCAGCGCCGCCAGCGCCGCGCTGCCGATTCTCGTTTTCACCAATTCCTACCAGCCCGCCGTCCTCGAGCACGCCCTCCAGGTCGGCGCGAACCGCTGCCTGCGCAAAATCGACTCCACGCCCCAGGCCGTCTCCGACGCCGTCCGCGAGCTGCTCCCCGCGTCCGCCGCCGGGCCCGGCCCGACTGCGGTCGCGTCCGCCGCGCCGGACCAATCGCGCTACCTCACCGAGTTCGCCAAGACCTCCATCGAAGACCTGCGCGCCACTTTGAAAGCGCTCTACGAAAGCCCCAGCCCCACGCGCTGCCCCGCCGAACTCGAGCACCTGCACCGCAGCGCCTCGAACCTCACCGCCTGCACCGCGCTCAACGGCCTGCGCCCCGCCGCCCAGCTCTCGAACATCCTCGAAGTCCTCCTCGAAGAACTCCTCGCCAACCCCGGCGACGTCACCCTTTCCACCCTCCGCACCATGTCGCAGGTCGTGGACGTCCTCGCCGACGTCCACCACATCAAAGCCAACCCGATCAGCGACCTCACCGCGATCCCGCCGAAGATCCTCGTGGTGGACGACGACGCCATGCTGCGGCAGTTGATCACCTTTGCGCTGGAAAAAGCCGGCCTCAACAGCCTCAGCCTCGGCTCCGCCACCACCGCGCTGGAGGTGCTCGATCAAAACCGCTTCGACCTCATCTTCCTCGACATCGTGATGCCCGAGCACAACGGCTACGAAATCTGCGAACGCATCCGCCTCACGCCCGAGCACGCCGAGACGCCCGTGATCTTCATCACCGGCCAGTGCGACTTCCAAAATTTCACCCACGCCAGCCTCAGCGGCGGCACCGACCTCATCGCGAAACCCTTCCTCCCCGTCGAGCTGGCGGCCAAAGCGCTCGTCCACCTCTTCAGCCACCGCTTCGAAAACTCCCGCGCCCAGAGCATCGCCAACGCGGCGTAGAGCCGGGGTGGGCAGCGGGCAAAAAAGCGGGTCATCCTGAGCGGAGTTCCCGGCGGACGCAGGCGGGCGGGAACGCAGTCGAAGGACCTCTAACTTTTCGCGGGCGGAGGCGGGGAGAGGAAATGACGAATGAAGAATGGCGAATGATGAAAGAAATCCGAATGACGAGCAAGCAGACGCGCGCTGACAACTTCGTCATTCGTCATTCCACATTCGTCATTTTTTCCCGCCCGCCAGCCGCCGCCTTCGCCCCGCCGGGAAGTTAGAGGTCCTTCGACTGCGCTGCGCAAAGCCTTCGCTTCGCTCAGGATGACGGGATTTTGGGCGCGCTGCCGCTTTGCGGTTGCTGACGCTACTTCTTCTTCCCGCGCCCTTTGAAGGTCAGCTCGGCGATGCCGCTCTTGTCGAGTCCGCCGAGGCCGAGCTGGGTGAGCTGGGTGTATTGCGCGAGGGTGGCGGTGGCGAGGGGGAGGTGGAGCTTCTGTTCTTTGGCGAGCTGGAGGGCGATGCCGCTGTCTTTGGCGGCGTGGGCGGCGCTGAAGTAACAGGCGTGGTCGCGGTTGACCATGTCCTCGCCGTCGGTCGCGAGGACGCGGCTGTTGGCGCCGGTTTGCGAGAAGACTTCCATGAGCACTTTGAGGTCGAGCTTGAGCGCAGCGCCGAGGCCGAGACCTTCGGCGAGCCCGGCGGTGTTGATGTTCATCACCATGTTGACGAGCGCCTTGATCTGCGCGGCCTGGCCGGCCTTGCCGATGTAACGCAGGAGCTTGCCTTCGTCGGAGAGTTTGGTGAGCAGTGGCTTGAGCCGGTTGAAGGTGTCTTTCTCTCCGCCGCACATGAGGTAGAGCGTGCCGGCGAGGGCTTGGTTGATGGACGAAGCCATGCAGGCTTCGAGGCTCGCGGCTCCGGCTTTTTTGGCGAGCTTCTCGACTTGCACATGGGTCTTCGGGGAAAGGGTGGCGCAGTTGATGAAAGCGCGGCCTTGCGCGCCGAGGAGGAGGCTGTCCTTTTTGCCGGTGAAGATGGCGAGCTGCGCTTTGTCGTCGGTGACGACGGTGATGACGACGTCGCTCAGCTCGGTGACGCGGGCGAGTTTGGTGCAGGCTTCCGCGCCGAGTTCGGCGGCGAGTTCGGCGGCGCCTTGGCGGTTCACGTCATAGACGGCGGTGACTTTGTAGCCGCACTCTTTGAGGCGGCGGGCCATGTTTGCACCCATGCGGCCGACGCCGACGAATCCGATTTTCTTAGACATAGTAGTTGAGGTTTGGGGTTGTAGGTATGGGTGGACAATCAGGCGGTGAAGAAAGGGTTGTGCGCTTTCTCCTCGCCGACGGTGGTGAGCGGGCCGTGGCCGGGGCAGAGGACGGTGGCATCCGGCAGGGTGAAGATTTCCGCGCGGTTGGTGCGGAGGGCGTCGGGGTAGGAGATGCCGCCGCCGCCCATGGAGCTGGCGAAGACGGCGTCGCCGACGATGGCGACGGGTTTTTCCAAGCCGGCGATGACGAAGGTGATGGCACCGGGCGAATGGCCCCAGGTGAGCCGCGTGCCGATGCGGAGCGCGCCGCAGGTGAATTTGCGTCCGGCGGCGAACGGTTCCGCGCCGTCGAGCGGCTCGCGGTCGCTGACGAAGGCGGGTGCGCCGGTTTTTTCCCGGAGCCGGTCGAGTTCGAGGATGTGGTCGGTGTGGGTGTGGGTGAGGAGGATGAGCTTGAGGGTGAGGTTTTCCCGCGCGAGCAGGTCCAGCATCCCGCTGCAATCCGCGCCGGTATCGAACGCGACGGCCTCGCCGCTGGCGCGGTCAAAGGCGAGGTAGCTGTTCACGGTCATGTCCTCGAAAGGGGTGTTGAAGCACGCGAGGCCGGCGACGGCGACGGGCTCGGGATGCCAGGCTTTGTGGCCCATCGCGGAAAGCGCGTCGGCGCCGACGTGCAGCACCGGGGCGACGGCGCGGGCGGTCGTTTCGTCGTAAGCGCCCTCGCGCAGGCTGGCGACGGCGGCGGCGGTCACGCCGGCTTGCGCGGCGACTTGCTCGTCGGTGAGTTTCAGGCCGCGCATGGCTTTGCCGACGATGTCGGCGGCGGTGTCTTCGAGTGGGATTTGCATGGGGAAAGCGTGATTGGTGATGGGTGAGGAGTGAATGGCGGGAGAGCTGTTCGGAGTGAATGGCACCATTCACGATTCACCCGCATCCGCCGCGGTGCGCGCCGTTTGCCACGACGCGCACCGGGGATGGAATGAAAGCCGCGAGACTTAGGAGAGGACTTCCTTATGGAAGGTCGCCCAGTCGTCGAGGTTGTTGAGTTCGACAGCGCCGCGGGCCGCGCAGGAGCTGTCGGAGAGACCGGTGGCGGCGAAGATGCCGGCGCGGACGTCGTCCCCGTGATTGTAGCCGCGGATGTCGGCGTTGTTCTTGTCGATGGAGGCCTGGTCGAGCTTCACGCCCGGCTGGGTTTTGATCCATGCCTCGAACTGCGTGTAGCTGGGCTTGGTGGCGATGAAGGCGCGCACGGCGGCTTCGTCCAGGCCGAGGGCGGCGAGAACCATGCTGTCGTAGCCTTTGCCGATGCCGGGATAGTCGGGGTGCAGCTTGCCGCAGGCTTCGAGGGAGGCTTTCTGCCAAAGGCGGGGCAGGTGGATGACGCCGAGAGGACCGGCGACGCCGGAACTGATCATTGGGATGTGGTTGCTCATGGTGGTTGTCTGTCTGTTGGTTTGCTTTGTTGTTGTGCCGCAGCAACACAGTCACCACGGCGTTTTTGGAGGGGCGGTTATTGATGAGCGGCCCGTTTTGGGCAACCAAAAAAGCGCAAAAGAATCAGGCCGCGGCGGCGGTCCGCCCGGCGCGCAGGATGGCCCAGGAGCCGACGAAGCCGAGCAGCCCGAAGCCGAGCCAGAGGAAGAGCGGCTCGATGGCGTAGAGGCGGAAGCCGAGCTGCGGGCCGACGATGCCGGCGGCGTTCCAGGCGAGGGCGAGGGCACCCATGTAGCGGCCGCGCATTTGCTCCGGCGCGATGCGGGCGAGGGAGGCGCTGGCGGTGGGGGAGCTGATCATTTCGCCGATGGTGAAAAGGGTCATCGCGAGCCAGAGCACGAGGATGCTGTGGGCGACGGCGTTGAGGGCGAAACCGAGGCCGGTGAGGGCGTGGCCGAGCGCCATGACGCGGCGGGAGTCGAAGCGCAGGGTGGCGCAGGTGAGGGGGAGTTCGGCGAGGACGACGAGGGCGCCGTTCCAGCCGAGGAGGAGGCCGTAGATGGCGGTGGGCGAGAGGTGCCACCAGAGCAGGTCGAGGGTGAGCTTTTTCTCGACGACAAAAAGTGAATACGTGGAGCCGAACTGGGAGAAGATGAGCGCGCCGCAGAACCCGGCGATCCACAGGGCGTGAAAGGTGCGGTCGCGGCGCAGGCTGGTGAAGGCGGCGTTCCACGGGGCGCTGCGGGTGAGCTGGCGCAGGCCGTGCGGGAGCCAGGCGAGGGCGATGCCGCCGTAGAGCGCGGTGGTGAGCGCGTCGCCGGCAAAGAGCCAGAAGAGCGAGCGGTCGGCGAGGAATCCGCCGATGGAGACGCCGAAGGCGAAGCCGGCGTTCGCGGCGAGGCGGATGGCGGCGGAAGCGCGGACCTGGAGCGCCGGGGGGACGATGTCGGCGATGAGCGCGCCGATGGCCGGGTGGTAGCTGCCGCCGCAGAGGCCGGCGAGCGTGGTCCAGAGGATGATGAGCGGCAGGGCGGTCGCCGAGTAGAGCAGCATGTAGGAGGCGGCGGCGGAGAAGGTGCCGAGGACGATGGTATTGCGCCGCCCGATGTGGTCGGCCAGCCAGCCGCCGAGGGTGCTGCCGAGGAGGGAGCCTAGGCCATAGGCGCTGATCGCCCAAGCGGCGGCGGTCGGCGGGTGCCCGAGGCGCGTGAGGTAGATGGTGAGGAAGGGCCAGACGAATGTCCCGAAGCGGTTGATGAACGTCCCGGCGAAGAGCACCCAAAACTTCCCCGGCAAAGCGCGGAGGTCGGTGAGCAGCGGGGCGGGCGGGGTGGGCGCGGCCATTTAGAAAGCGCGCCCGCTTTCGATCTCCAGCTCGGGATGATCGATCCGCACCAACTGCCAGTCCCACGGTTTCCAGCTCCGCTGCCGCCACGCAAAAAGGAACGGCCCGCGCAACGTATTGACCCGCTCCATGACGAGCGCGGCGATGGGGCTGCCCTGGCCGGCGATTCTCACCGGCACGCGGATCTCGGCGCTGCGGTCGCCGACGGTGGCGGGCCCCGGTGTGCCCTGGATGGTGAGAAAAAGGAACTGCCCGAAAGCGGTGCGCGCATCGTCGATGACATTCTCTTTGTCATGGCCCCAGCGGTCGGAGTAATCCTCCGCGACGAACCCGCGCACCGTGTCCCACTTCCGCCCTTCCACCGCTTTGAAAAAATGCCCGGTATGCAGCCGCACCTGCCGCTCCGGCTGCCACAGCCACGCGGCGTAAAGCCCCGCCACGACGAGCGCGACGGCGGAGATGAGCACGATTTTTTGACGATCCATGAGCGAGACTGAATTCAAGTACCAGGAAAATGTCGCGGCGATTCTGCGCAATGCGCGCGGCGAGATCCTGATCTGCGAGCGCGTGTCGGTGAAAGGCGCGTGGCAATTCCCGCAGGGCGGCGTGGATGACGGCGAGACGCTGGAGCAGGCGATGGTGCGCGAGGTGCGGGAGGAGATCGGGGTGAAGGCGCGGGACTTCGCGATCGTCGAGCGGCGCGGGCCGTACCGCTACATCTTTGGCGGTGGCCGGACGAAGCGCGGGTTTCACGGCAAGGTGCAGCACTATTTTCTGTGCGATTTCACCGGCGCGGACGCGGGCATCAATGTCGCGACGGAGCACCCGGAGTTCCGGGCGTTTCGCTGGGTGCGGCCGGCGGATTTCGAGGTGGGGTGGCTGCCGGAAATGAAGCAGGAGGTCTATGCCGGGGTGTTCGCGGACTTCTTCGGGGTGAAAATGCGGGCATCGGCATGAATTCTGTTGTCACCGCTGCGGATATGCCGCTAAAGCTCCACCCCTATGCTGACTTTCGGGACATTTTCTGTCGTCGTTGCCGCGTTCCTCGGATGCGTCTGGTGGGCGTGTCGGGACGAGCAGGTCTAGCCGGGAAAACCAACCAAACGGGATATGCTGGACGCTGAAGATACGGCGTGGCTGAAGGCCACCACGAACGAACTGAACAACCTGCTGCAGGTCATTTCGGAATCGAGCAACATGCTCGCGCCGAAGGATGACGCGACGGGCGAGGGAGCGAAGTATTTTTCCATCCTGCGGCACGGCATCGAGCGCGCGACCAGCGTGGCCCGGAGCATGGCGGAGCGCCTCGGCGCGGCCGACGCGGGAAATGTGCTGCGGATGCCCGGCATGGCCGAGCCCGCGGATCAAAGCATGGTCCCCGTGCCGGAGGTGAAGCCCCTGCCGCCGCTGCCGGCGAGCGGGCCGCTGGTGCCGCCGCTCAGTGGCGACGTGAAGGTTTTTAATCCTTCCGGGACGCTGGAGCTGGTGATGGTGGTGGACGACGAGGAATTCATCTCCTTTCTCGCGCAGCGTCTGCTGACCGATGAAGGCTATCGGGTGATCACGGCGCGCGACGGTTTTCAGGCGGTGGAAATGTATCGCAAGCTCGGCGAACAGATCGCGCTGGTGATCCTCGATTTCACGATGCCGGTCATGGACGGCGCGGATGTATTTGCCGAATTGCAGGAGATCAACCCGAAGGTGCCCGTGGTGCTGAGCAGCGGTTTCGCCGAGCAGGGGCGGCTGCAGACGATGCTGGCGCGGGGACTGCGCGGCTTCATCCCGAAGCCCTACACGCACCAGAAATTGCTCAGCCAGGTGCGCTCGATTCTCGATACGATCAAGGCGGAGCAGAGCGGTCAGCGGCGGATTTTGTAAGGGTGGCGGCGACGGGGCGGGGGAGGCGCGGGCACGGCGGCCGCGCGAACCTGCGGTCCCACCCCGATCTGGCATCGCATTAGCTATGTCAGGCGGGCATGGCCCGTATTGATTCATTCTTCAAGTTTATGAAGGAGCAGAGCGCCTCCGATCTGCACCTCTCCACCGGCAACCCCCCGATGCTCCGCATCCACGGCGAACTCGTGCGCGTGGATATGCCCTCGCTGGAAAACGACGATCTCAAAGCGCTCGTTTACGAAATCGCCAGCGAGCAGAAGATCAAAGTCTTTGAGGAAACCGGCGACGTGGACTTCGGCTACGAATATCCCGGCTTCGCCCGGTACCGCGCGAATTTTTTCAACCAGAAGAGTGGCATCGCCGCGGTCTTCCGGCTCATCCCGAGCAAGGTGCTGACGGCCGACGAACTCGGTCTGCCGCCGGTGCTGAAGCGCTTCGCGATGCTGAAAAAAGGCCTCGTGCTCGTGACCGGCCCGACCGGTTCGGGCAAGTCCACCACGCTCGCCGCGATGGTCGATTACGCGAATCTGCATCGCAAAGATCACATCATCACGGTCGAGGACCCGATCGAGTTTGTGCATCGCTCGCAGCAGTCGCTGGTCAATCACCGCGAGGTCGGCGTGCATACGAAATCCTTCGCCTCGGCGCTGCGCGGCGCGCTGCGCGAGGACCCGGACATCGTGCTCGTGGGTGAAATGCGCGACCTCGAGACCATCGAACTGGCGCTCACCGCCGCGGCCACGGGGCATCTCGTCTTTGGCACGCTGCACACCCCGAGCGCGCCGAAAACCATCGACCGCGTGATCGATGTCTTTCCCGCCGGGCAGCAGAATCAGGTGCGCGCCGGCCTCTCGGAGTCGCTGAAAGGCGTGGTGGCGCAGAATCTTTTCCGGCGGATCGACAAGCCGGGCCGGGTGGCCGCGCTCGAAGTGCTGGTGGTGGATACGCCGATCGCGAACCTCATCCGGGAAGGCAAGACCCACCAGATTCCGGGCATGATGCAGGTCGGCAAAAAGAAGGGCAACCAGCCGCTCGACGACGCCATCATGGAGCACCTCCGCGCGGCGCGCATCTCGGCGGAGGAGGCGTACGAAAAGGCGCAGGACCGGAAAAAATTCCGCGTCTTCCTCAAGACGCCGCCGGACGACATCGACGACTGACCGCCTGCGCACGCCATGAAACCAACTGAACTCAACACCATCCTCGGGGTGATGCTGGACGCGCACACCGGGATCTCCGATCTCGTTTTTTCCGTGGGGCAGCCGATGCAGGTCGAAAGCTTCGGCGAGCTGAAGCCGGTCCACGTTTTTCCATCGGTGAAAAAACTCACCCGCTTCCAGACCGAGCAAATCGCCCTCGCGATCGTGGGCCCGGCACGCCATCTCCTGCGCGATCTGGCGCTGCGCGGAGCGTGCGATTGCAGCTACGCGCTGCGCGAAGAGGCGCGCTTTCGTGTGAATATCTTCCGCCAGCGCGGCAATCTCGCGATCATCATGCGCAAGGCGCAAAGCGTGATGCCGAGCCTGACCTCGCTCGGGCTGAGCCCCATTTTCCGCGACATGGCGAAGGCCAAGAACGGACTCATCCTCGTCACCGGCGCGACCGGCAGCGGCAAGACGACCACGCTTTCCGCCATCCTCAATGAACTCAACGAAACGCAGGCCGTGCATGTGGTGACGCTCGAAGATCCCATCGAGTTTATCCATCAGCACAAGAAAGCGACCTTCAACCAGCGGGAACTCGGCGCGGATTTCGACACGTTTCCCAATGGGCTGCGCTCCGCGCTGCGGCAGGCGCCGAAAGTCATCCTCGTGGGTGAAATGCGCGACCGCGCGACGGTCGAGATCGCGCTCACGGCGGCGGAGACCGGGCATCTCGTGCTCTCGACGATTCACACGATCAACGCCGGCCAGTCGATCAACCGCATCCTCGGCATGTTCGACCTTGCCGAGGAGACGCAGCTCCGGTTGCGGCTCAGCGAAACGCTCCGCTACGTGGTCAGCCAGCGGCTCG
>JAYWEB010000117.1:0-5145 GCA_043779575.1 Chthoniobacter sp.
CCGAGCGCGTTGACGACCACTTTGCGGAGCGCCTCGATCTCCGCCGGAGTGCGGGGCTGGGCGCGGGCGGCCACGAAGACCGCGGCGGTGATCCGCGCCACGGTTCCCGGAGCGCGCACCGCGTTCATGGTCACGCGGTTGATTTCAAAATTCGTGGTCTTGTTCTTGTGGACCTGTTCGCTGTTCTTCCCGGTCGGCTTCCCCGCCGCGTCATTGCCCGGCGCAGCCGGGGTGTTGGCGCTGGCGCCGGTGGCGCCATTCTTCGCGCCGTCCACTTCATTGGTCTGGGTGCTTTCGTCTGTCGTCACCTCGCTCCGCAGCACCTGGCCATCCGGATCGTATTTCTCCTCGGTGCGCGTGGTGCTTTCCGTGTCGAGTTCCGCCGAGACCCGGACCACCGCCGCCCCGGCCCCCAGCACTTTCGAGAGCATCGTTTCGACTTTGCGGGCAAAGTAATCCTCCACGCTCTTGCGCAGCTTGATCTGGCTCGAAGCCGTCCCGACTTGCGAATCCTCGTTCAGCCCATCCGTCAGGACGTTCCCGCGGTTGTCCACCACCGCGACATCGTCGGCGCGCAAGCTCTCCACAGCGTTCGCGACGAGAAAGCGGATCGCGTTCACCGACTCCACCGAGATGCTGCCCTCGATGAAAACGGACGCCGTCGGCTTCGCTTTGATGTCGGAAAAAAGCAGGCGGTTCTCCGGCTGGACGATGAGCACGCGGGCCGAGCGCACGCCCTGGAGCTGCGAGATGGTGCGGGAAAGTTCGCCCTGCAAGGCGCGGACAAAATTGGTGCGCTGGACGAAATCGCTGATGCCGAAATTCGCGCGATCAAAAACCTCGAAGCCCACGCCTTCACCCGCCGGCACGCCTTTGGTGGCGAGCTGGATGCGCAGCTTGTGAACCGCATCGGCGGGCACGTAGATGGACGTTCCTCCGGCTCCCATTTCGTAGGCCACGCCCGCCGCCTGCACCGCCGAGAGTACCTCCGAGACATCCTTTTCGCCGAGACGGCCATAGAGGAGCTGCATGTGCGGGCGATGCGACCAGAAGACCAGCGCGGTCATCCCGCCAATCACGCCGACGAGCGCGACGACGATGGAGACCCGTTGATTGAGGCCAAGCTGCCGCCAGAGCTGAACGAACTGTGTGAGGAACGCTTTCATCAAAAAAATCTCAACCGGCTAGGCGCCCCCTCACACCTGCATCCGCATGATCTCCTGGTAGCTCTCGACGAGTTTGTTGCGCACTTCGACCATGAGCGAGAAGGCCGTGCCGGCTTCCTGCATGGCGATCATCGCCTGGTGAAGATTGTTCGTTTCGCCGGTGAGAACTTTGGCCTGCTCGGATGCGGCGTTGCGCATCGTGCCGTCCACTTCGGCGACGGCCGAATCGAGCAGATTGCTGAATGAAGATTTCCCCGCGGGTTCGGCCTGCCCCGGCACGGCGGCAACGGTCTGGCCCATGAGCGAACCGATCTGCCCCTCATCCTGCTTCCCGATGCGGGTGAGCTGGTCCAGCCGGAGTGGCGGCGGATGAAAGACGGGGAGGGATCCGATTTGCATGGCTGGTTAGGGTTAGCGGCCGATGGCCAGGGCTTTGGCGGCCATTTGCTTGGCGTTGCGAACGACCGCAAGATTCGCCTCGTAGGCGCGTGAGGCGCTGAGCATGTCCACCATTTCGATGGCGAGGTTGACGTTCGGCATGCGCACCACGCCGTCCTTGTCGGCATGCGGGTGCTGGGGGTTGTAAATGGTCTCGCCTGCCCGGTTGTCATTGGTGATCCCGGAGACGCGAACCCCACCCGAGGTTCCCGGCTCCGAGCCAAGCACCGACTCAAAACTGACCACTTTGCGTTTGTAGGGATTGCCATCGACATCCCGCGTGGTGTTCGAGTTCGCGATGTTTTGCGCGACGATGTCCATGCGGATTTTCTCGGCATTGAGCGCGCTGCCGGTGGCTTTGATTCCGGTGAGGAAGTTCATGGCGGTTAGCTAGTGCGGCCGGAGATGGCCATGCGGAGTTGTTTGATCGAGCCGCTGACGAACTCGGTGAGGACGTCGTATTCCGCGACGTTCTTGCCGAGCGCGAGCAGCTCCTTGTCGAGTTCCACGTTGTTGCCGTCCTTGCGCTGGCTCGTGCTGTGCGGATCCTCGATCAGCTTCGGCGTCGGCGCGGAAGCGAGGTTCCCGGAGCGCAGCCGCGCGGCAAATTCCGCCGAAAAACTTTTGCTCAAATCGACCCGCTTGTAGCCGGGCGTCTCGACGTTCGCGAGGTTCGTGGCCAGCGCCTCGTGACGCAGCGTGGCGGCATCGAGGAGTTTCTTACTGGCCTGGTAGTTCGTGCTGGAAAAAAGGCTCTCGATCATCATCGAGAGAAGGACATAGCAGGGGTCGTGCCGGTAACAGCGGGCCGCGTGGCGAGCAGTTGCGCGAGTTCTTGCGCCTGCATTTTAGCGTCGCCGGAGAGGCTCAAAGTCCGGGGCCAGCCGTTCGGCGTCTGGATCACCAATTGGCCGTCCTCGCCCAGTTGCAGCGTTGCCGGCTTGGTCGGATCACCGGTTTCGACCAACCCGCGCACCTCGGGAGCATCGAGCAAAGCGGCGCGCAGTTCCGCGATGCGCGCCTCGATCGGATTCACTGCTTTCGTCGCCCCGGACGCGCCGGCCGTTTTGGCCGGCCCCACGACGCGATCCAGCACTTCCTGAAACTTGACGCGCTCCGTCTCGGCCTTGCGCTCACTCGCGCGGCTCCAGTTGTCGATGAGGTTCGTGGCGACCGACGCGATGCCGGAAACGAGAAGCGGATACATGCCTGCTGCGAAGCAGACCAAGTGCCATCAGCCGCCGCCGGTTCAGCTATAAACGAGCAACCGCTGCGTCACATGCGCGAGCATGTTGTGGTTGCGGATTTTCGAAAGGGTCGCGTCCGTGAGTTCCTGGCCTTCGGGGATGAGCAAGAGTCCCGCCGGGCTGTAGATGCCTTTCACGAGATGCATGCCGGGCACGAGTTCGCCGAGGGTCAGTTCGCGGATCTGCCGCGGGAGAGCCTGCTTCTGCGTCGCTTTGAAAAAGAGCCGCACGGCGTCGGGATCGAATGCGAATCCCGATTGCTGGACGATAAACTCGCTGGCGTGGGTCTTCGGCAGCCCCGTTTCGACAAAGGCGACGGCGACCGCGAGGCACCGGGCCGTCCAGGGAATCGTCTCTCCCGCGAGGTGGTCGGGGTAACCCTTGCCATCGAAGCGCTCGTGGTGGGCGCGGATCGTGGCGCCCACCGCGGTCAGCCGATCGACAAAGGACGCCAGCGTCTGGCCGTAAGCCGGATGCTGATGAATCATCGCCCAATCCTCTTCCGTGCAATCCGCCGGATGATTGAAGAGCCGGTGCAAAATCTCGCGCTTCACCCCGACGAGGCCGATGTCGTGCAGCCACGCGCTCGTCATCAGCACATGCTTTTCCTCCACCGTCATGTCGTCGGATGCGGTCATCTTCCGGCAAATCTCGACGACGGCTTTGGTGCGCGTTCCGAGCAGCGGGTAAAACGTATTGATGATGCGATGGCACAGCCCGAGGGAGTGCTCGAAATTTTCCGTGAGCGCATCGTGCGTCTCATCGAGCTGCTCCTTCTGGAGGGTCAACTGCGCGACCTGCTTGCGCAGCACCCCGTTCGCCGCTGCGAGTTCCGAGTTCAGCGCGAGGGTCTCGGCGCGCAGCCGGTCGTTTTCACAAAGAATGCGATGGCGCTGCACCGCGTTGTCCACGGTCGCCAGCATCTCCACGCGCGTCCAGGGCTTGGCCAGAAAGCGAAAGATTTCGCCGTGGTTGATCGCCCCGACGAGGGTATCGAGCGCAAAGACTCCGGTGATGAGGACGCGGGAGGTATTCGGCTGGATCTCGCGAATGTGGCTGAGCAGTTCGAGCCCGGTCATCTGCGGCATGACCTGATCGGAAATAACCGCCGCAAACTCCCGCTCCCGCACCGTCGCCAGCGCGGCCTCGGGACTGAGGCAGGTGGTCACCGCGAAGCCTTCGCAGACGAGCTGGGCGGCCAGCGTTTCGAGGATGTCGGGGTCGTCATCCACGAGCAAAATGCCGGTTTCTGGAGTGGGAGTATTCATGATTAGCCGTGGACGCAAAAACTCTGCTGCCGGGTGGGCTCCGGTCCGTAAAGGGTGTTCAAACTGCGCAGCCGCTGGCGCGCGAGGTCGAGGCTCTGCAGCTCCCGCCGCGCCTCGCCGAGCATCGCCGCCACGGCTTCCGCGTTGGCCGTTTCCGTCGCGGTGAGACGCTCGATCCGGCTGGAAAGTGCGGGCGTTCGCCGGCTCAAACCCGCTCCGGACGCCAGCACGCACAGCTCGTCGAGCAGGGCCGGCTTGCGGGACTGGATGTCCTCCACGGCAGCGAAATCCCGCGCACGGACGGCCGCGGCTTCATCGTCCGTCAGCCGCTCATAAGCCGCCAAGCCCCGCCAAAACCGCAGCTCAAGGGCATTGCTCACGCCGCGACAGTAGCGGACTGCTCGAGCATCTGCGCCCAGGCACCGCGGATTTCCCCAAGCAACCTTTCGACGACACCGATCGGCGCGGCATCCTTCGCCATGTTCGCGGTCTGGAGCTGCTCGATCATGAATTCGTAGAGCGCAAACATCGTCGTGGCGAACTCCCCGCCCACCTTCAGATCGAGACTGCACTGCAACTCGCGGAGAATCTGCTGCGCTTTGACGAGGTTGTTGTGAATCTGCTCATTCCGGACGGCGATGCTTTCCTCATGAAACCCTCGCGTCGCCGTGGCGAGAAAGCGAAGCGCGCCGTCGAAGAGCATCAGCACGAGCTGGCCTGGGGTTGCGGTGGTGATGGCCACCGACTTGTAGGATCTCGCCAGTTGGGAGGGCCGCATGCGGAGTTACTTGGTCCGGCTGGCGTCGTTCACAAAGATCTCCGCGAGCTTCGCGAGCAGGTCGTCCGAAGGATAGTGGGGATCCGCCGCGAGCGCCTTGCCCCGCGCGACTTCCTCCGCCCGGACGGCCGGCTCCTGGCGGAGCGCTTCCAGATGGCCGTCGTTCTTCGTGCTCAGCGTCGTCGTCTCCGGCGGCACCTCGGGCGAGGGCTTGGCGGGCGGCGTCTTCGGCTTGGCCGGGGTCGGCA
>JAYWEB010000118.1:0-5144 GCA_043779575.1 Chthoniobacter sp.
GCGCCGGCGGCGAGCAGCGCCTTGCGCGCGGTTTCGATTTCCTTTTCCAGCCGCGCCAGCTCCTCGCCGCGGGACTCGATCTTGCGCAGCCGCTCCGCCGCGGCCGCGCCGAACGCGATGATCTCCGCGACGCTGCCGCCGTATTTGCGCTTGAGCGTTTCGAGCAGCGTCACGCGCTCTTCCATCTGCGCGAGCCGCGCGGGGTCGAGGTCCATCTCCTCGGCGTAGTCCTGGAGCGCGCGCGCGAGGTCGTCGAGTTCGGTGGTCGCGCGGAGGTGCGACTCGGTGAAGCGCGCGGCCGCCGGATCGACGCGCTCCAGCTCGCGCACCAGCCGCCCGATTTCCATGAGCCGCCCGAGCACCGCGTCGTCGGCCTCGCTGAGACGCCCGAGGATTTGCGTGGAAAGATCGAGCAGCCGGCGGCTGTTGGAGGCCACGCCGTAGCGCGCGAGCAGTTCGTCCTCTTCGTCGGCGTGGAGCTGCGCGGCCTCAATTTCGTGCGTCTGGTGGCGGAGCAAATCGACCTCGCGCTCCAGCGCGGCTTCGCTCGTCGAGAGCGCGGTGTGCTCGGCGGTCACGGCGTGGAGCTGCGCAAAGTGCTCCTCGTATTGCGCGCGGAGCGCAGCGGCTCCGGCGAAGGCGTCGAGCAGGCCGAGCTGCTTCGCATCCGAGAGCAGCGACTGGTGATCGTGCGGGCCGTGCAAGTCCACGAGGCCGTCGCCGAGCAGCTTGAGCACGGCGAGCGTGGTGGGGCTGCCATTGATGAACTGGCGGTTCGTGCCGGCGGTGGAAAAGACGCGCTTCAAAATGAGCTGCGCGTCCTCGCACGGCTCCACGCCTTGCTCGGCGAGCCGCGCGTTGAGTGGCGCGTCGTCTTGCACGGCGAAGACGGCCTCGACTGTGCAGCTCTCCGCGCCGGTGCGGATGAGCGCTTTCTCCGCGCGCTCGCCGAGGATGAGCTGGAGCGCGCCGACGATGATGGACTTGCCGGAGCCGGTCTCGCCCGTGACCGCGGTGAAGCCCGGCGCGAGGGTCCACGCGAGTTCTTCGACGAGCGCGAGATTGCGGATGCGGAGCGAGGTGAGGGTGGCGGGCACGGCGGGATTATGGAAACCGGCGGCGGTATTTCAATCCGCGCGGCGGCAGGGAGGGAGGGTTTTTTGCCATCCCACGCCGTCATTCTGAACGGAGTTCCCGCCCGCCGCCTTCGCCCGCGGCGAAACTCCGTTCAGGATGACGGCAGGTTTTTCCGGCAGAGCCGGGTAAGCGGCGCTTACTCGCTTTTCAGCGGGACTTCGAGCTGCTGGAGCACTTCGAAGACGTGGCGGATGAGCCCTTTGAAATGCTGCTGCACGACGAGGTCGTTCGACTCTTTTTCCAGCGCGAGGAAATCGGCGTAGTCCTCCTGGAGCTTGAGCCCGAGCAGGGTGCGGAGCTGCGCGCCGGTGTCGGTGACGGGCTCGCCGGACATCGCGCCGGTGCTGGTGGCGAGGTCTTCGCTGTGCTGGGTGAGTTCGGTGATCTGGGTTTGCAGTTCGGCGTTGCGGGCTTCGAGCTGGAGGTTGAGCCGCGCGAGTTCCTCGGGGGTCGGCGCGCCTTCGATGATCGGGCCGGCTTTTTCCGCCCGGCGGGGTCGTTCTTCGCGGGGCCGGGCCTTGGCGGCGGCGAGTTCGCTGCGCAGGGTCTGCACGTGCTGCTCGATCTGGCGGAGCGTGGCGGCGAGGTCGAAACGTGCGCCGCTGCTGCTGCTGCTGCCGCCATTGCGCGGCTCGTAAACCGGACGCTCCCGGGGCGCGTCGCGTCGCGGCTCGGTTTCCGCGCCCGGCTTTTGCTGGCGCGGCACATAGACGGGGCGTTCCTTTTTCGGCGGCCGCGGTCCGGCCTCGTCCCCGGCTTCGCCATCCTCGCGTTCCTCGTCCGCAGCCTCACCCGTTTCGGCATTTTCGGCGGGGCCGGCTTCCGGGCTCTCCGCACGATTCCCGGCGGCTTCGTCCCGTCCGTCGGTTTCCGCGCCCGCCGGCTTCAAAACGGCCGCGATTTCCTCCGGCAACTCCGCCACTTCTTTGCGCAGCGCGGACTGCCAGCGGCCACCCCAGCGGGCCACGGCTTTCTTCACCGCTTCGAGCGCCTCGGGATGGAGCTTTCCGAGCAGCCCGTTTTCCTGCGTCCATTTCAAAATGCCGAGCTGCGTGATCGGCGGATGCGGCAGCGTGAAAACGGACAGCACCGCGCAATGCACCAGCACATCAGCCTCGGCGGGCTTTAGCTCCCCGAGCGGGAGCTGCGCCACCCAGGGCTTCGCGCGCCCGATGAAGACGTTGGAAAAAATCTGCGCGTGCTTCGGCGCGAGCGTGCCGGAATCCTTGTCGCGCATCTCCTTGGCCACGGCCACGGCGACCTTCAGCGTCACTGGCGCGTCCACTTTGAAAAGCGCCCGCGCCACGCTCAGGCGCATCCGCCGCGCGGCGTCGGTTTCGTCTTTGCCCAAGCCCGCGAGGAGCTGCGTGCGAAAGCCCGCCGTCAGTTCCGGCCACACCTGCTCGATGGCCCGCACGCCCACGATCCACGGCACCCGCGGCAGCGTGTCCACGGCCCGCGCCACGCCCGCGCGTCCGCCGAGCAGCGCCTCCTTGAGCAGCGCCGTCATGCGCTCCTCATCGGGCGGCGACAACCGCGCGCGCTGCGAAGCCTCGGCGAGCTGTGTCAGCTCATCGGCCGGCGCGGCCCCGTCCGCGGGGAGCGGCGCGTCGTCGTCGGTCCCGTGCTCGGGTGCCTCGTCTGGGGCCTCGGAGGCGGTGGGCAAAGCGTTCGCCGGTTCCGATGCGGACGCGGGCGGTGTTTCGAGCGGGGGTTCGGTCGAGGGTTGGTCCTCGGGCAGGTTGGTCTCCATGGATTAAAAATTCGCCGCCAAGAGAACGGGCGCGCTTTCGCGAACGCGAGGAAAAAGAACCGCGGTGCCCGAGAAACCACCGCCGCCGGGACGGGTGGGCCAGATCAGAGCCGGCCTTCGGCGTGGAGGCGCTCGTAGGTTTTCGGATGATGGATCTTCAGACAGGGCGGGCAGATGCCGTGGCTGAAATCGGCATCCGTGTGGTCCCTCACGTAGCTCTCCACGCTCTGCCAATAGCCGGCGTCGTTCCGGATTCCCCGGCAGTGGGAGCAAATCGGGAGAAGGCCGTGGAGCGTCCTGATGTCGGTCAGCGCAGCCGCGAGATCCGCCGAGGAACGGCGAAACTCCAACTGCGCAATAATCTGCCGGGCCAGCGCCTGGAGCGCTTGGCGCTGCCGCGGGGGGAGCGGCCGAGGCGTGCGGTCGATGACACAAATAGAGCCCAGCGCATACCCGTCGCGGTCGATCAGCGGCGCGCCGGCATAAAACCGGATGCGGGGATCTCCGGTCACGAGGGGATTGTCGGCGAAACGAGCATCGGAGCAGGCGTCCTCCACCACCATCACGTCCGCGCCGAGAATCGTATGGGCGCAAAACGCCTGCTCGCGGGGCGTTTCCAGGACGTCCAGGCCGACGCGGGCCTTGAACCACTGGCGCTCCACGTCCACCAGCGTCATCAATGCGATGGGCGTGTCGCAAATCGTAGAAGCGAGAAAGGCCAAGTCGTCAAACGTCTGCTCCGCCGCCGTATCGAGGATCTGGTAGCGATGCAGCGCCGCCAAGCGCTTGGTTTCATGGTCAGAGATCGGAGCGGTCATTTTTAGGTGCTGGTTGCGGTCAGGGTGCTCTTCGAGGAAACGGACTCGGGTCTGGCGGGGCGAGGCTGGGCGGAGCGGCGGAAAAAGCGAGGGCGTTTTCCGGCGCACGCTGCGGGGCGGCTACGGGACGGGTGGCGGCCCGGATTCCGCGCGCCGTGCGGCGGCGCGGTAGTCGGCGAGGGTGCGGGGACGGCCTTGGCCGGCGGCGAGGTGGGCATAGCTCGCCACGCCGTCGGCCAGCGCCTCGGCGATGCGGGCCCGCCAGGAGCCGGCGCTGATGAGGGCGCCCTCGGACGGGTTGCTGACGAAGCCGCACTCGACGAGCACGGCGGGCCGTTCGCAGCGCCGGAGCACGGCGAAGCGCGCGTGTTTCAGGCCGCGATCCACGAGCGGGATCTGGCCGAGGAGCGCGTGGTAGATGCTGTCCGCGAGCGCGCCGCTCGGGAGGTCCGCGGCGTTGCCGGGTTCCGCCCGGAGATCGCGCGGGCCGGGCACGGCGTCGTTCGTCGCCGCGGCGCCGCGCGGGGCCATGGAGAAAATCTCAAAGCCGCGCGCTGCGGCGCCGTTGTCGGAGGCGTTGAGATGGATGCTGACGAAGATGGAATCCGGCGTGCGGTTGGCGACGGCGGGGCGGTCTTCCAGCGGGATGAAGGTGTCGTCGGAGCGGGTGAGCAGGACTTTGTAGCCGGCCTTTTCGAGCAGCACGCGGGTGCGCGCGGCGATGTCGAGGGCGAAGTCTTTTTCAAACCCGAAGCGCGACACCGCGCCGCGGTCGTGCCCGCCGTGGCCGGGGTCGAGGATGACGGTGCGGACGGGCGCGAAGCCGGGGATCAGTTCGGGGCGCAGGCGCGGCTCGATGATGCGGGTCAGGTCGAGCCGCGAGAGGAAGGCGCGCCCGTCTTCGTGGCGGACGGGGAAGGCGAGCCATTGCTTGACGCCGTTGATGCTCACGTCGCTCAGGCCGGGCGTGACCTCCAGGCGCAGCGGGCCGGATTCGAGGACGACGGTCTTGGCCGTGGCCACGCGGGCGGCGGCGGCGGTGGCGCCAAATTCCGTCCCGCTCGCCGCGCCCACGGCCCCGACCGCAGCGACGCTGGCGGCGATGGCCTCGGGCGTGGGCGGGACGAGCGGCGCGGGTTTTGGGAAGCCGTAGAAAGCGGCGACATCGTCGAGGGTGACGTAGTCGCGACCGTCGAAGCGCTGCGTTTTCCACTCCGCCGCGAACGCCGGAGGGAAGAGCGCGATCCAGCAGCAGAGCCACGCGAGGGATGAGAGGTTCACGGGCGGCAGTTTCACGAAAACCCAGCAGTGTGCAAACGGCGTGCCGCGGGGTGGCAGGCGCGGCTTAAAATCCCAACCCCGGCGGCAAGCCCAGCCCGGCGGTCACTTTGCCCATCTCGGATTCGGCGAGCGCCTTGGCTTCGGCGATGGCTTTT
>JAYWEB010000119.1:0-5139 GCA_043779575.1 Chthoniobacter sp.
CGCGCTCTGTGACCGATGCCGACGAACGCCGCTGGATTCTGCCCGGCACCGACCCGCAGCTTTTCCAGGCAGCCAAGGGCGGCCCCACCGCCAAACAAGTCGCCGACCTTCGCGCCTTTGCGTCGGCGCGGGCGACTCAATGGCAGGAATGGGAAGTGCCTTTCGACACCGACCCCGACTGGCCGCAGCCGCTGCAAGCCTCTTTATCAGCCTACCGCGCCGCGTGGCGGGCGAAGATGGACGAGGTGAACAAGTGCATCGAGGCCAACGCCGAGCAGGAGGAACTCGTAGATGTGCCCGAGAAGGTGCCCGGCGTGGTGCGCGTGAGCGGCCCCTTCACCGTCGAGAGCATCCGCCCGCCGGAGAACGGCCCCGAGCCCGAGACGCCCATCGGCGGAGCGCCGGAGGAGCTGGAGACTTTCGCGGCGGACGAGAAGGCCGTGGCGTCCGGCAACGCCGGTTCGCACATCGACCGGATGCTCGACCTGCTGCGGCACGACGGCATCACTTTCCTCGGCAACAAATTTGTGAAGATCGAGCGGCTGGCCCGGATCGAGAGCGCCTTCCTGCACGCCGAGGGCGAGATCGTGAACGGCGAGATCGTGAACGGCGAGACGCGCAAGCTCGGCGTAGTCATCGGCCCGGAGCTGGGCAGCGTGCCGCGGCATCTCGTGGAGCAGGCCATCCGCCACTGCTACAAACGCGGCTTCGACGATCTGGTGCTGGCGGCGTTTTCCTTCGACGCGATGGCGCAGGAGGAAATCCAGGTGCATAACGAAACGGTGAAAGACCTCCGCGTCCACATGGCGCAAATCCGCCCGGACGTGACGATGGGCGACCTGCTGAAAAAGACGCAGGTGAGCGCGCAGATTTTCACCGTCTTCGGCCAGCCCCGCACGCGCCTCGCACCCGCAGGCGGCGACGAATGGCAAATCCACATGGACGGCGTGGACATCTACGACCCGGTGAAGAACAGCATCGAGGCGACGAACGCCGGCAAGGTCGCCGCGTGGTTCGTGGACACGGATTACGACGGCAAGGTCTTCTGCATCTGCCAGGCCTTTTTCCCCGACAAAAGCGCCTGGGAAAAACTCGCCCGCGCGCTGAAAGGGAGCCTGGAGGAAGGGGCCTTCGACAAACTGAGCGGCACGGTGAGCCTGCCCTTCAAGGCTGGGGAGCGGCAGACGGTGGCGGTGAAGGTGATTGATCCGCGAGGCAACGAGGTGATGCGGGTTCACAGACTGGGCGGAACCACCTATACAGACACGGAGCAATGATTACGAAGATCGAAGCAGTGAACTACCGGTGCCTTGCGAATGTCTCGCACACGCTCGGGAACTTCCACGTCATCACAGGGCCGAACGGAAGCGGGAAGACGACATTTCTTGAAGTTCCCCAATTGCTGTCCGCGTTTGCCGCGGGTGGATTGGATGAGTTCTGGCATGTGGCACGGGCGAAATCATTTGAGGAAATCCTTTTCGAGGGACGAGGCACGTCGGTGCAACTCGCCGTCGAGGTGCGAATGCCCGAACACGTCAAAGCCCTGCAAAAGAACGGCAAGGGAATCGGGTTCACGCATTTCCGCTATGAACTGGAAGTGGGATGGGGAGATGGTGCCACGTCCGGTCCGCCGCAGATTCTCGGAGAAAACCTCTGGCTGGTGCCGGAGAGCAAAGCCGAACCGAGAAACGCCATCGTGCAATCCGAACTGGAGTTTCCGTCAACCCCGGTGCTGGATCGGCGTTTGATTCATTCAAAAACTCCCGCTGGCTGGAGAAAGACGGCGAGTAAGAAGAAATCGTTGAACGCCTATTTTCAGGCGGAAACGACCGAATACAACCTCCAGCTCAAAAACCCGGCGCAAAAGTCGGCACTCAGCACCCTGCCGGAAGACGAAACGCGTTTTCCGCTATCAAACTGGTTCAAGGCAGAACTCGCAGAGCATGTGCAGCGAATCATGCTCGAAAGTAAGAAGATGATGGACCCGGCATCACCACTAAAAGGCCGCCGGTTCTCCGTGGACGGTTCCAATCTGCCGCAGGTAGTCCGGGACCTGAAAGCAGATGCTCCGGGTTGGGCGGGGTGGATCGCACACCTTCGGACGATTCTTCCCATCAAAGACATCGCCGTGGTCGAACGGGAAGAAGACAGGGCACTTTACCTGAAAGTTACCTATGACTCCGGCCATGAAGTCAAATCGTGGCATCTATCCGACGGCACGCTGCGCCTGCTTGCGCTCACCCTGCTCGCCTACATCCCCGACGATGGCGGTGTGTATCTGATTGAAGAACCGGAGAACGGCGTGCATCCGCAAGCCATTGAAGCACTCTACCAATCTCTTAGTTCATTGATTGAGGGCCAAGTGCTCCTGGCAACACACTCTCCGGTCATGGTGGCGCAGGCGACGCCATCGGAATTGTTGTGCTTTTCCAAAAATGACGGCGCGACAGACATCGTCCGGGGAGATTTGCACCCGAAACTGCGGGACTGGCAGGGCAAGATCAATCTGGCACAGCTCTACGCTGCGGGGATTCTCAGCTAATCCGGCATGCCGAATCTCATCATTCTCTCACCAGACGGGGCCTATGCTCAGGTGCTGCCGGCATTGCTCAAACGGCATCAATCGCTCGGCATTCGGAACATTTCATTTGATGTGAAATCGGACCCATTCCACGACGCCAGCGGTCAGATTGTGGAACTGCTGCGGCCTTTCCTCAACAGCCACGAGAAGGCACTTGTCGTCCGAGACCTCGAAGGAAGCGGGAAGGAGGCTGCCGGAGCACAGGCTCTCGAAATGGAATTGCTGGCGAGTCTTCATCAAAATGGATGGAACCCGGACAACTCTGCTGCCGTCGTGCTCGAACCTGAAATCGAATCCTGGATGCGATTGGATTCCGTGCACATGGAACAACTCATCAAGACCTATGCCCGTCGCCGCAAAGAGACGCTCAACGACTGGAAGGTAATCGTGGATGCTGCGGCTGAAAGTCAGGGTGGCTGGATTCAGGTGGGCAAGCCCGCAAGGCCGAAGGAAGTGTATCGCCAGCTCCTGTTGCACTATGGCATTTCCCCATCGAACGCATTGCTGGGGACGCTCGCCGCCAAGGAAAGTCTCGCAGGCTGTCAGGTCGCGTCATTTAGCCGATTTCGCGAGGTGATGAGAAAGTGGTTCCCTGCACTTTGACCCATGCCGCGCGCCCCAAAAACCGTCCCGAATCCGCCCGCGCCGAATCAGCCGGAACTGCCCGTGCAGGCGCAGGTGGAGGAACCGATCATCAACGGCCCCTACGACGAGCCGAAGCAGCACTGGAAATACGACAAGCAGGGCAAGGCGCATCGCGAGCCGGGCCGGCGGCCGGCGGAATACTTCTGGACGACGCAGCGGGTGATGACCGGCCAGATGGGCCTTGAGGACATTGACTCTGGCGACAGCGGCAGCGAGAAACTGGATCTCGTGAACCGCCTGCGTGAGGACGTGGTGCTGTGGCGCGCGAGTGACTACGAAAACGCCACGCAGACGACGAAGAAGCTGCTCCGCCACTGGCGCAGTCCGGATCGCAAACGGCGTTTCTTTTTCTGCCAGATCGAGGCGGTGGAGACGGTGATCTATCTCACGGAACTGCTCGCCGCCGGGCGCACGCGCCGCGGTAAGGCGGCGGTGAGCCGCGAGGAGTATGTGGCGCTTTTGAATCCGGGCGAGTCGGCACTGGAGCGGACGGCGAAGGGCGAATTTGTCGCGCGGCTATCCGATCCACCGCTGCGCGAGGACTGGAAAAAGCTGACCCGCTACGGCTGCAAGATGGCGACGGGCTCCGGCAAAACCGTGGTGATGGCAATGCTGACGGCATGGACGCTCTGCAACCGCGGCGCGGTGCCGGGCGACACGCGCTTTCCCCGCGCGGTGCTGGCGGTGTGCCCGAACCTGACGGTGCGCGACCGCCTGCAAGTGCTACGGCCCGATCTCGGCGCGGAGAGCTACTACGAAAAGTTCGACATCGTGCCGGGCCAGATGCGCCCGCTGATGCTGCAAGGCCGGGTGATGATTACGAACTGGCACGCCTTTGCGCCGGAGTCCGCGCACGCGGAGGGCGGGAAAACTTACGCCGTCGTGGACAAGGGCGAGGAGGGAGCGGATGCGTTCGCGCGGCGCGTGCTGAAGGAACTCTACGGTCTCGGCGAAGTGCTGGTGCTCAACGACGAGGCGCACCACGCCTACCGTCCCGCGCCGCCGGAAATCGCGGCGAAGTCGAAGCGGAAAAAGAACGACGATGCCTTCGGCGAGGCGAGCAAGGAAGACGCGGAGGAGGCGACGGTCTGGGTCGAAGGACTCGATAAGATCAACCAGGCGACGGGCGTGGCCTTCTGCATGGATTTGTCGGCGACGCCGTTTTACCTCGCGGGCAGCGGCTGGATCGAAGGCTCGCCGTTCCCGTGGTTGGTCAGCGATTTCGGCCTCGTGGATGCCATCGAGAGCGGCATCACAAAAATCCCGCGCCTCCCGGTGAGCGACGCCAGCGGGCGGCCCGACGCGAAATTTTTCCGGCTGTGGGACGAGATCAAACGCCAGTGCCAGCCGGCGCAAATGGACAAGGGCAAACCGAAGCCGGATGCGACGTGGCTGTATGCGGGGCCGGCGTGGTCCACGCTCGGCTCGCAGTGGCAGCAACGCTTTCAACAGGAAAAGGAGCGCAAGCCCGGCCAGACCGTGGTGCCGCCGGTGATGATCGTGGTCTGCGACAACACGGACATGGCGCAGCTTTTTTTCGAGAAGCTCTCAGGCGAGACGCAGGAGGAGGTGTTGGAGGCGGAGGCTGGCGAGGAGAGCGAAGACGAAGCTGCCGGATCGAAGAAGAAAACGAAGGTCAGAAAAATCCGGCGCTTCAATGCGGCGGGCCTGCCTTTCCCGGAACTGGCGAACAACGAGGAGCGCACGGTCACGCTGCGCATAGACTCAAAACTCCTCGCCGAAGCGGAAGCCGGCGAAGGCAGCAGCAAACAGCAGGAGGCGGAGAAACTGCGGCAGATCATCGCGTGCGTCGGTCAGCCCGGAACGGTCGGCGAGCACATCCGCTGCGTCGTGAGCGTGCAAATGCTGACGGAAGGATGGGACGCGAATAACGTGACGCAGATTCTCGGCCT
>JAYWEB010000120.1:0-5090 GCA_043779575.1 Chthoniobacter sp.
GGCCATGACGGCGTCGCCGATGAATTTGTCCACGTCGCCGCCGGCGGAGACGACGACGTCGGCCTGGACGGCGAGGAGCTGGTTCAGCTCGCGGACGAGGACGCTGGCTTCGCGGGCTTCGGAGAAGCTGGTGAAGCCGCGCAGGTCGGCGAAGAGGACGCAGACTTCCAGCTCGGAGCCGGCGAGGAGCGAGGGATCATCGCGGCTGCGGCGGACGGCTTCGGCGGTGAAGCGGGAAACGTAGGGGAGGAGGGCGAGTTTCTCGCGGAGGCCGAGGATCATGTCGTTGAAAGCCGCGCCGAGCTGCTCGATCTCGTCGCCGGTCTTGGTGGCGACTTGCACGGCGTGGTCGCCGGCCTGGAAGCGGCGCATGCCGTCGGCGAGCTGGTGCAGGCCGCGGGTGATGCTGCGGGCGAGCCACAGGCCGGGCAGGGAGCCGATGGCGATGGCCGCGGCGGCGAGGGCGAGCGAAGTGAGCAGCAGGGTGCGGCCTTTGGCGGAGAAGCGCGTCATCGCGGCATCGACCTCGATGACGGCGACGGGCCGGCCCGCGCGGTCGAGGATGGGCGCGTAGCCGCTGATCCACTCGCCGTGTTCGTCGCGGTAGGGCGCGGTGGTGGTGGGCTCGCCGCTGGACCAGCCGGCGAGGAAGGCGGCGCGGTTCTCGGCGCGGATGGTGTAACGGTCGCCGATGAAGGTCTGCGCCTGGAGCATGGCGACAAACTCGGTGCTGCCCGCGGCGTCGAGCGGCCGGAGGATATAGACCTCGCGCTCGGTGAGATGGTTGATTTTGCGAACGCTTTCGAGGATGGCGCGGACGCGCTGAAACTCGGGCGTGGCGGCGTCGGCGTTCGTGCGGATGCGGGCGAGGTCGTCGCCGGAAAGCGCGAGGGCCGCGGTGCCGGCGGCGCTGCCGACGAAGGCCTGGAATTCCTCCACTAGCCCCTGCCGCCGGAGCACGATGCCCGGCACGAGGAACGCGGCCATGACGGTGAGCGCGACCACGCCCATCGCGAGGAGGATTTTCAGCCGCAGATTGAAAAGGCGGCGGGGGGCGGGCGGCGGAGTGGCGTTCACGGGCTGGAGGGAGAGGGACGGCGGGGCGGTTCTATTCCGGCGGGTGGTGGTGTGTCTGTTGAAAAAAACCTGCGGTCATTCGGAACGGAATTCCCGGCGGGCGACGGCGGGCGGGAATGGAGTGAAAGAGCCGAGTCGGCGAGACAGCGCCGGGGCGGAGGCGGGCGGCGCAATCCTGACTGTACGCGGGCGGAGGCGGTGGGAGGAAACGCCCGCGCATCTCACCAGACCGCCTCCGCCCTTTACAGTCAGCGATCCTTCACTGCGTTTCGCCCCGCCTTCGCCCACGGCGAAACTCCGTTCAGGATGACAGGTTGGGTTGGGATGAGCGGCCCGCGGAAAAAATGGTTACGACCGGCGCCCCCGCGAGGAGACGCCGGCCGCCCCAACCAAGGAGAATTGGAGGCTACCTATTTTTGCGGATTCAGCACCACATAAGTTCGTTTGCCGCGTCTTTCGAGGTTCAGGACCACGCCTTTGCCCGGTTTGGTGTCGCCGGAGGCGGCGAGCGCGGCGGCGCAGGCGGTGGCGTTGGCCACGGGTTTGGCGCCGACTTCGGTGATGATGTCGTCGGCCAAAATCTCGGCTTTCGCGGCGGGGCTGTCGGCGGCGATCTCGGTGACCTGCGCGCCGGCGGGCTGGGCGTCGCGCAGTTTCATGCCGAAGTTTTCCAGCTTCCCGTCGCCGGTCTTTTTGGGCGGCGGGTTCACCACTCTGGCGACGGTGGCGGGCAGCTCGCCGGTGGGCACGGCGATTTTCAAAAAGCTGCCGCCGCGCCAGACGGTGAGCTGCACGGCCTGCCCGATCTTCACTTTCACCACCTCGCGCTGGAGGTCGCGCGCGGTGGCGATCTTCACGCCGTCCACGGCGGTGATGACGTCCGCCGGGCGGAGGTCGGTCTTCGAGGCGGGCGCGTTGGCCTCGATGGTTTCCACGACCACGCCTTTCTCCACCCCGCTGAGCTGGTCGCGGAGCCGGGTGTTTTCGCTGAGCGTCTCGATGCGGATGCCGAGCCAGGCGCGTTGCACTTTGCCCACGGCGAGGAGCTGCTGGCTGATGTCGCCGAGGGTGGCGGCGGGGATGGCAAAGGCGAGGCCGCGCCCGACGCCGTTGATGAGGGTGTTCATGCCGACGACTTGGCCGGCGACATCGAAGAGCGGGCCGCCGCTGTTGCCGGGGTTGATGAAGGCGTCGGTCTGGATGTAGTCCTCGTAAAGAATGGTGCTGGAGGTCGGGCCGAGCAGGTTGGTGCGGCCTTTGCCGCTGACCCAGCCGACGGTGAAGCTGTAGTCCTGGTTGAACGGCGTGCCGATGGCGCAGACGAGCTGGCCCACGCGGAGGGCGTCGCTGTCGCCCATCTCGACGGCGGGCAGATCCTTCGCGTCGATCCGCAGCACGGCGATGTCGGTCTTGTCGTCGGTGCCGATGACTTTCGCCGGGAAAGCGCGCCCGTCTTTCAACCGCACGCGGATTTTCTCGGCGTCGGCGATGACGTGGTGATTGGTGATGATGACGCCGTCGGCGCGGATGATGAAGCCCGAGCCCTCGCTGCGGGCGGGCGGCGCGGGGAGTTTCCAGCCCGGGTCGCGGTCCTTGCGCTCATCGAGGAAAAACTCGAAGCCCTTCAGCGCCTCGGCGTCGTCGGGGTCGGCGCGCTTCGTGGCCTCGATGACGACGACGCTGGGCGCGACTTTTTCAAAGATCTGCACGAAGCCCTCGTCGATCGTTTTCAGCAGGCTCAAAGCGGCCGCGCCTTTTTCCGCATCCGCCGCGGGCAGGCGACCGGCGGCGAGGGCGGCGAGGGCGAGGAGTGGGGCAGCGAGGCGCATGGCGGGGCGATACGACAGGCCGCGCGCGGCGGGTGTTCAATCACTTTCCACGCCGTGCGGGTGGACGGCGCGGGCGAAGTCCACTATCCACTCCGCCGTGCGCCGCTACCTCGAAATCTACTGGCTGATGATCCGCAACTCGCTGATCCGCGAGATGAATTTCAAGGCGAACTTCATCCTCTGGATGATCGTCGAGCTGCTGTGGTTCGCGGGGCAGATGGTTTTCCTCGAGGTGCTTTACAGTCATGTGGACACGATCGGCGGCTGGTCGAAATGGGAATGCGTGCTCCTCGTCGGCACGCACCAGATCATCGCGCAGGTCTTCCAGGCGTTTTTCTACGTGAACCTCGCCGCGCTGCCCGACCTCATCCGCACGGGGTATCTCGACCTCATGCTGCTGCTCCCGGTGGACGCGCAGTTCGCCGTCTCCACGCGGAAGTTCGGCATGGACAATATCGTCAACGCGCTCGTCGGCGTGGCCATCGTGGCGCTCTCGCTTTTCAAACTCGGCGTCGTCCCGCAGGCGCACCAAATCGTGCTTTTCGTGGCCTGCATCCCGTTCGGGGTCGCCGTGCATTACGCGATCCTTTTCGGCCTGGCCACCGCCGCGTTCTGGATCGTGAAAGCGCAGGGGCTGATCTACGGCTACTTCAATGTCTTCAACGCCGGGCGCTACCCCGACAGCATCTTCCGCGGCCTTTTCAAAATCATCTTCAGCTACATCATCCCCGTCATCCTCGTCGCCAACGTCCCCGCCCGCGTCCTCGCCCGCGGCTTCGAGTCGCCGTGGCTCGGGCTCGCGCAACTCGCCGGCGCCTCGCTCTTCATCTTCACCGCCACCCGGCTCTTCTGGAGCTTCGCCTTGCGGCGGTATTCGTCGGCCAGTTCGTAGCGGGCGGAAAAATGCGCGCCCTCCGAGCGGGAAATCGCCGCCGCCGCGCGCCGTCCGGCCCGCCGTTTGGCGACCGGTTTGAGCCGTGGAAAAAAGCGGGATTTCGCCCTTGCGCCCCATGTCGATACCACGTATCTAACGCCCCTCAAATTTTTCCCGAAACGCGAGAAACCCAAGCTCTCCCCAAATTTTATGGCTAAAGCCAAACCAGTGAAACCTGCCGCAAAATCGAAAAAGGCCGCGCCCGCGAAAGCGGCGAAGAAGGCTCCGAAACCCGCGGCCAAAGTGCAAGCGGCCAAGGCCAAAACCCCGGCCAAAGCAGCCCAGCCCGCGAAGCCCGCCAAGAAGCCGACGAAGCCCGCCAAAGCCGTCAAAACCGCGGCCAGGCCGATAAAGCTGAACGGCTCCGCAAATTCCAAATTGAAACTTAAAATCAAAAAACCTGCCGTTCAGCAAAAGAGCACCAATGGCGCAGTCGCCCCGAAAGCTGCGCCTCCCAAACCCGCCGCCCCCAAAGTCAAAGTCAAGCTCACCCCTTTCCTCGCAAAGCAGAAAGACCGTCTCCTCCAGCTCCGCGACTCCCTGCTCGATGCCATGGCTGGCGTGGCCAAGGACAATCTCCGGTCCCGTGCTGAGGGTAGCGAGGCGAGCGCCTTTGGCATGCACCAGGCCGATGCCGGCAGCGATGCCTACGACCGCGATTTCGCCCTCAGCCTCCTCTCGCAGGAGCAGGATGCGCTTTATGAAATCGAGGAAGCGCTCAAGCGCCTCGATCTCGGCACCTACGGCGTCTGCGAGGCGAGCGGCAAACCCATCGCCGTGGCCCGTCTCGAAGCGCTGCCTTTTGCGCGGCTCACCGTCGAATGTCAGTCGCAGATTGAAAAAATGGGCAAGGTTTCCCGCGCCCGCGTCCCTGTCACCTCCCTCTTCGGTCTGACCGACGAAGAACCCGGAGAAAAAGATGAAGAAGAAGAACCGGTCAGCGATACCAAGGAATAAACAAATATGGCCCGCGATTTCATCATCCTCGAATGCACGGAGGCAAAAGCCGAAGGCAAACCCGTCTCGCGCTACATCTCCACGCGCAACAAGAAGAGCCCGAACACGCCGAACCGGCTCGAAAAAAAGAAATACAACCCGAACCTGAAACGGCACACGCTGCACCGCGAAACCAAGTAATTTATGCAACCCAAGACTCCGCAACGCCGCACCAATTTCCGCAAGGCCAACCGCTCGATGCCGCGCCGCCGCATCGACATCGCCCTCGAGGCGCTCGACTACAAAAACCCGGA
>JAYWEB010000121.1:0-5088 GCA_043779575.1 Chthoniobacter sp.
CCACGGAAACCCCGCCGGGCCGGCGCAGCTAATTCACGGAATCCCGCACCGCGCGCCCATCGCTCGCGGCACCATTGGTTTCGCGGGCCATTTTCACCCGGTCGGCCAGCCAGCGGAGCCACGCCGGATGGAGCCGGAGCAGCTCGCAGACTTCGCTCCGCTCCTCGGCCCCGCACGCCCCCGCGGCGAACCGCTGGAGCTTGGCGGCGTCGTCGGTGGGTGGACCCGTCAATTCCCGGCCGGAAACCTCCGGGCCAAAGCGCTCCAGAAAATCGACCAGTGTTTTGAAATCGTTATTCATTCCGCTCCTTAAACGCGCGAGTTCCGGCATTTCCCAAAAAAAGTAGGGGAATTCCTGATTTTCTTTCAGCCGGAGAAACTTTCTTCATGCGAAGCGAAGATTTTTAGAAAAACCGCCAATGTCGCGCGTTTAACGGGCAAAGGAAGTGGTGCAGGCGGGAGGGAGCCTTTGAAACCGACAGATGAGCGCCCGGAGGCGGGTGTGTCGCAGGTGGAGGACGGAGGATGGGTGCGGGGCAAACGAGGGTGAGCGGAGGAGGGAGAGGCGGGTAGGCGGGCTCCCCGCGCTCATCTTCGGTTTCGGGTTGGGGGGCGCGACCGTGGGGGCGGTCGCGCCCCCTACTTTTTTCGCGGACTGGGTAGTGGCATAGTTTGAAAAAAACGCCGCCATCCTGAGCGGAGTTCCCGGCGGGCGAAGGCGGGCGGGAACGCAGTCGAAGGACCTCTAACTATTCATGGGCGGAGGTGGTGGGAATGATAGCGCGCACCATTCACCAGACCGCCTCCGCCCGCCTTCACCCGTCCGGAATTGCGTTCAGAATGACCTCGTGTTTTTCATTCTGACCCACGACCGGCGACTTTCTCGTTGTCATCGGCGCGCGGCGACTTATCGGTTGCGCCGTGCCTTTCTCCCCAGCTCACGACGACGATTTTCATCTCGCGCAGGAGTGTCTCGAAGGGAAGCTGTCGGCCCTGGAGCATCTGCAGACGAGCCAGCGGGAGCCGTTGCTGGCTTTTCTCCAGAGCTGCGGAGGGAAACCGTCCGAGGCCGAGGAAATCGTCACGGAACTCTGGGCCGACTGCGTGACCTCCCGCAACGGCACCTGCCCGAAACTGGCGCGTTACGACGGGACGTGCGCGCTGAAGACCTTCCTCAGCCGGGTGACGCTGAACGTGCTGCTCACCCGCCGCCGGAAGGAAACCCGCCGCAGTGAACTGGTGCCGCGCGCGCTCCCCCCGGATGGTGCGGCAGCGGACGGCGCGGATGCGGCGGATCCCGGCGCGGCCGATGAAGCTCCCGAAGCCCCGCTGCTGGAGCTCATGCGTGCGGCTGTTCAGGCGGCCTTTACGAGCTGTCCGGCGCAGGATTTCGTGCTCCTGCTGCTCGCGCACCGCGACGGGTTGCGCGCCCCGGAGTTGGCGAAAATGTTTGGCTGCTGCCGAGGCACGATCGACTCCCACGTAAAAGACGCCGGACGAGGCATCAAAAAGGTGGCCTTGCGATCCATCAAGGCCCGCGATCCGTGGCTGGAATTGCAGTGGTCGGATTTCGTCGAGCTTTGCCGCACGGCGAGCCCGGCGTGTTTCGGGATGGAGTAGGGGCATTTACGGCGAACAGTCTCGCCTACCCATCACGCGAAAAGAGCGGCCAGCGCAGAGCGACCGTGTTGTTTTCATCGCCCGAGAGACAGCCGTTGGGCGGCGAAACGTGGTAGCTTCGCACGCACGATTTTACGTCGTGCTTTGGCGATGTCGTAAGCTACTCGCCGAAACTCTACCCAGCGGCCTTGAGGATCACAGATCGCGTAGCACGCAGCGGAACAGAGATCGCGTGGCTGGCCCACGGAACCGACGTTGATGAGCGTCTTCCCACCCGCAGGTAGTTCGATCCGTCCGTGTCCGCGCCAGGACTTGATGTTCCCGGTATTGCTCAAGTGCCAGACGATGGGCGCATGAGTGTGACCGCAAAAGCAGAGCGGTTCCGTTTGAACCTTGAAGTGCTCCTGCGCATCCGGCTCTCGCATGACGTAGTGCCACTCACCCGGAGCGTTCAGCGAGGCGTGAACAAACTGGCAACTCCCGCTCGCGAAAGTGAGCGGCAGCGCGGCGAGATACGCGCGCTGCTCGATTGAGAGCTTCTGCCGTGCAAACTCGATTCCGCTCTGCGCCACGTCCCGCATCTCGTCCAGTGCAATGTCCGTCGCGACGGCCCCGTCGTGGTTGCCCTGCACGACCGGGCATCCGAGGCCGCGGATCAACTCCAGACACTGAGCTGGATTCGCCGCGTAGCCAACGATGTCTCCAAGACAAACGCGCTGAGAGGTCGCCTGCGCATCCATGTCCGCCAAGACGGCCTGCAACGCCTCCAGGTTCGCGTGGACATCTGCGAACACGGCTAAAATGGAATCGGGCATGGGGTGCGATACGAACCGGCCGCGAAAGCGTCAATCGCGGTGCGGCGCTTCCTGAGCCAGCCACCAAGTCAGCCAAGCTGCGGCGTCCACACATTCGACGACGGTCTCCAGGCGCTCGCCGTGGTAGCGGGTGGCCGCTTCGCCGCGCTCCCTCGACTGCCAGGATAGGAACGCAATCGTGATTTGGACAAAATCGTTGATGTCGTCCACGCCATTGAGAACGCGCCGGTAAAACCGGCTTAGACGATCTCCGGTGAATGCATCGGTTGTAGCAAAGATTTGCCGCACCGTATCGGGATGCTCGCGCAGAAACCACGCGCCCCATTGGGCAGCGTCCCGCACCCACTGAGCCAGGTTCAAGTCGCGCCAGATGATTTGCTTCTCGCTTTGGATTTCATAGCGCAGGCAGAGCTGCTCCAGCAGACCGCCGATGGCAGCGCCCTCATGCGGGCTGTCCTTGTATTTTTCTTCCGCGATCCGCAGTAGCGGGTGTTTAAGAAATTCGGACGCCCACTTCCTGTCGCCACGGGGAGCCTTCCTGATCAACTGCGTGTGAAAGCGCGCATCATTCCACCCGGCGTCGCTGGCTTTATCGAACCACTCCACCAGATCCAACGCCTCCGGGTCATGGCGCGCTTCGGTAGCAGCGAGCAGCCCCGTCCAAAAGAAGGCTTCAACTCCGGAAATCAGGGACGACGCGGTCGCCTTGCTTTCCTGCGCGAGCTGCCCACGAAAATGTCCGCCTTGGACGGCAAGTTTGACGAAATCATGGGCATCTTGATCCGGGTATTGTGATTGGCTTTTGAAGGTTCGCCATTTCCTCTCGGCAAGCTGTCGGTCGGAGGAAAATTCATCAAGCCAGGCTTCCGCTTGCTCTCGGTTTTGCCTCGCAAGGTCGTAGGCGCTTTCAAAAGCGAGCGCAAACCACTCGGTTAAAAAATCTCCCTCGACGGGCAATCCCAGCAGTTCCGCTTCCCTGAAAAACGCGAAGTAATGTGCAAAAAAAACTCGGCTCGCCGGGTTCTGGCGCGGCGCGCTCTGGGCTTCGCGATAAACCGCGCCCAGTATCGGCCATTCAAGGTGCTCCTGAACCCACGCCGATCGGTCTGTTTCACAAAGCTCCTGCTCGCGGGTCTTGAATTGCTGGCGCTTCGGCGCTGATTCTGGAGGCTGGCCGGCGGTGTGATGAGTCGTTTGCATATTCATCCAAACGAACCAGCCGCGAAATCGTCAACCGTGGTGCGGCGGCGCGGGATTGCGCTTCCCGAATACCATGACGCTGACCATCCTTTCCACGGCCCACAAACACCATGCCGGATGACCTCGTTGAACAACATCTCGGACTCGCTCGAATGATCGCTTACGAATACGCGAACATTCCCGGCGCTACCATGGACGAGGTGATTGCCGAAGCGGAGAACGCTCTCGCCGCCGCTGGACGGGCTTTCGACCCGAAAAAAGGGCAGTTCACCGCCTACGCTGGCCGCGCGATACGAAATGCGCTCAACAGCCTTTTCACGCGGCAGCTCCGCTATGTGAAAGTCCACGATTTCTCACTCGATGCAGAACCGACGACCGCCGACTCGACCAGCTCCTCGGCTCGAAAAGACCACGCCGATCCGGGTGCAGATGTGCCCTTGGCTGCGCGGGCTGAGGAATCACGCCGGATTCTGGAAGACGTGCTTGCGGAACTCTCACCACGTTCTCGATTGATCGTCGTGCGACTTCGAGAGGGAAAGAGCTACAGCGACATTGGAGAGGAGCTGGGCATCAGCAAACAGGCCGTTCACAAGGTCGGACATGCGGCCCTGCAAAGCCTGCGTGAAAAGCTAGAAGCTCGCGGTTTCTCCGGCATCGACTCGAAGGGTTTTTTGAAGTCCGCACGCCGCGACAGCCGAGCGAAGCGAGACAGCCTGCCGCAGGCAGCCCGAAGGGCGGAGCGAAGCGACGGCAACCCGGCAGGTTGACGATTTCGCCCGTTCTCCGTAGTGCCTCCCAAAACCCGTGAGTGCCAAAATCCAAATCAAGATCAGCCAGGGCAAGGATGTCGGGAAAATCTTCGCCTTCACAGAGCACGACACCTTCGTCTTCGGACGCATGGACGACTGCCACGCTTGCATCCCGGACGACACACAGGTTTCCCGACACCACTTCATTCTTGAGGTCAATCCTCCGGCGGCGTGCGTGCGCGATCTCGGCAGCTTGAACGGCACGCATGTCAATGGAGCGAAATTCGGGGCTCGGGAAAAAGGCGAGACTCCCGAGCAAGGCGCCAAGCGTCGCTATCCCGAAGTCACACTCAAACACGGCGACCGCATAAAAGTGGGGCGGACGGAATTGGAAGTCTGCATTGAGCAGCCGAAGGAAGCGCCCCGGCACCGTGTTGATCCTCAACTCGGGGACATCTCACTGCTTTCGTCGGAGCAGCTTGCAAAGCTTATTTTCGGTTCACCGGATCAGGCGGCGAAACCGAAGCTACAAATTCCCGGCTGCAAGATCGAAGGGGAAATCGGGCGCGGAGGGTTCGGTGCGGTGTATCGCGCGCGACGCGCTGACGGCAGCATTGTCGCGGTGAAGGTCATGCTCTCCCGCGTGGATGCCGACGACGAGGCCATCGCCAAATTCAAGCGCGAGACCGCGATCACGGCCAAGC
>JAYWEB010000122.1:0-5050 GCA_043779575.1 Chthoniobacter sp.
TGTTGCGGAGGCCATCATCTTTCGCAAGCCAGCTTGCGGATTTCTTCCTTCATGTCTTCAGGCTGCCGCTATCAGAAAATTTTGTCGTGTAGTGTGGTATGACGATCACTTTTTAAACTATAAGGAAAAAGAACTCTATCTTTCACTTTTTGGAAGACCGGCGGAGACTCGTCCAAAACCAATTCGTCCGACACCGGATTTTTCTGATTCGCTAGAACCTACAATTCTGTTTCAACCCGCAGTAGATGAACCGATGGGAATTGCTGCCGGAGGAAATATAGAGCAGATGATTGTTGCCGACTCTTATGGTGTCGATTCGTGGGATGGCAATCGCAAACGAGCATTAACGATTCACTTGGTAAACAGTCTCTCATACAAAGATATTACTGGCAAATCCCCTCCGCCTTCGCCAATCACAAAGGACGAATATGAATACCGAGAAATTCCATGGTTTTCGTCGTATGACGAAAAGATTCCAAAAGTCGCTGGGGCAAGTTTGTTCAAGAGAATATTGGGCGTTTCTGAAATCGCAAATCGTAGAGGAGAAGCCGCAGGTGATTCAAAACGCGGAATGAACATACATCCGGATAAGATCCGGAAGATTCGAACGCCGGATGCAGCGGAGGCTACTGAAAACTATCGCAGCCGGGCTTATGAAAGTGCTGCGAAATCAGAATGGAAACGGGCATTATCGGAAATCAGCAACGCAATCGATCTGGGTGAGGAGAAGAAGGCGAGCGACTACGCCCTGAGATGTTGCTGTAATTACAATCTGGGGAATTACACTGATGGCGAAGTGGATGGTAGTCTGGGACTGGAAATCAATCGAGATTCCAAAGACGCTCGTTCATGGCGGGCCTATTGCCGTCTTGCCACGGGAGATCACGATGGCTTGAAAGAAGACGCCGATGTGCTGGCAAGTAGATCCGAAACAGCAATTTTTGGATTCGAAATGCGCGCCGAAGCAGCAATGCTTTGCGGGAGGTATCAGGACGCCATCAATGATGCTCTCAACATCCGCAAATTGGATGCCAATCATTCCCGAGCTGAACAAATCATAACTGAAGCGCGCTCCAAAGCCTTCCAGCAATAGGCGACTTTGAGGAATCAATAATCGCGGCATGAACTCAAATGGACCATACGAAATTCTTGAAACCTTCGGAGGAGGAGGGATGGGACTTGTCCATCGAGCAAGGCATCGACTGTGGAATATCGAGGTGGCAATCAAACACCCGCGTCCTGAGCTCCTGTCCAATCGGGAGCAGATTGAGTGCTTTCAATCTGAATGCGAAACGTGGTCCGAAATCGGCCTTCATCCGTATGTGGCGACATGCTACTACACACGCGAAATCGAGAACTTACCGTGTGTCGTGGCTGAATATGTCCCGGACGGAAGCCTTCAAGACGCAATTCGAAACAGAAGCCTCTACAAGGGTGACGAGGAAGCTTGTTTAGCTCGATTGCTCACCATCGCCGCTTCCACCGCGTGGGGCCTGGCAAGAGCGCACGAATCCAATTTGATTCATTGCGACGTGAAGCCTGGCAACATGCTCCTGACTTCATACGGCATCGGAAAGGTTGCCGATTTTGGACTCGCCGCCGCTTTTGATCCTTCCGGCGCTGGAGCGAAAGCCGCTGGTTTAACGCCCGTGTTTGCGTCGCCTGAGCAAATCAAGGGTGAACGCCTGACGCCTACTGCTGATGTCTGGAGTTGGGCCGCATCCATGCTCGCGATGTTTGTCGGAGAGATTCATTGGGAATCTGGAGCTGCCTGTGGCGCAGTCTTGACTGAATTTATTGAGAAAGGAGCCAAGGCCTACCGCATTCCGGCAATGCCCGAGAAATTCGCGTCTCTGTTGCAGGAGTGCCTGCGTTATTCGCCAGTGGAACGGTCACAAAACCTCAATGGAATCGCTACGTCGGTTTGTGAAATCTACGAACAATTCTTTGGCGAGTCGTGCCCTGCTGGAATGCACGACCTTGAATTGACATCGGCTGACTCGCTCAATAACCGTGCCGTGTCGAAGCACGATCTCAATCTGACTTCTGATGTTCATCGCCTGCTCGCTGAAGCCCTCGCGATTGATGCTCTCCACCCCGAAGCCAATTTCAACATCGCGTGGCTCGCGTTTCTTGGTTCAGGCGCGATCTTGGAATCCGCGATCAACAATCTTGATTTGGTGACGCGTTATGACCTTGGAGAACATCGCCCGCATCTCTTCAGGGCCTGCTTGCTGAATCTCCAGGGAAAAGCGGATTTGGCCAATCAGGCCTTGAACCAAGCAATTCAACTTTGCGGTGTTCACGAGGTAAGCGACATGGAGCGGCTATGGAACCTCAGCCGGGAAAGGAAATTGAATTTGATCCTATCTCCGCCGATTTCCGGTGAGGATTTGGCACTCGACGCGGAACGGTTTGGGCGCTTGATGAAAAAGAGTGAAGTAGCGCTTGAAGAGCGCCGCTATCACGACGCGGATCGCTACCTTCTGATGAGTGGAGACATTTCGGGCTTTGCTCGTCATCCGCGACGCCGCAAGTTCCTTGCTCAAAGGCACAATTCTTGATGCTCCAAATTCAATAATAACAATATGTATCACCTATTTGTGAGCCACTCCGATGACTCGTGGAACGGAAGCCCCTGGGAAGTCCCAGAATCGCGTTGCCTGAAAGCTTGTGAATACACCGACGAAGCACTCGCCAGCACAATTTCGCTGCTCGATTCTGACGCCAGAGTTTCGTTGGTTTCCCACCCGTGCGTTTTTGCATTTGAGACCGGATGCAAGTTGGATGCGCGACTTGGGCGTATAACTCGAATTCGCCGCCGCGATTCAATGATTCGTGTGGAATATGAGATCGATTATGACTATCCTCCGGTCAAGCATGACCACCTAGTTGCATTGAAGTGGGAACTTGATATTGGCGACAATGAACTTCATCGAACTCACTGGGCGCTTAAAAACGAAGATTTATCGCTGGCTCTTGAGAGCCTTGGATACCCGCCGATTATTGGAACTTCTGATGGAATAATTGATATTAACTCACACACTTTCGACGTCGCACTCTCCTTTCCAGGCGAAGTGAGAGAGTATGTCAATCACGTCGCGATCAATCTGGTTTCCAAGCTGGGGAAGGGGAAGGTATTTTACGATAATCATTACAAGGCTCAACTTGCTCGTCCGAATCTCGACACGGCATTGCAAGCACTATACCGTGATCGCTCTCGGTTGATCGTTGCATTTTTGTCCAAGGATTACGCCACGAAGAAGTGGTGCCACATTGAGTTTAGGGCGATTCGTGAGATTTTGAATGCCCGGGCAGATGATCGTGTGATGTTTATCCGGCATGACGATGCTGAGATCGCCGGTGTATTCTCTACTGATGGATACATTGACGCCAACGATCATGATCCGACAGAAGTATCGACTATGGTAGTTGAACGACTACAACTCATCCAACGATAACTGTAATAGCGAAAATAGTGGGATATATTCCAGCCATTAACATCAATCCATTGCTCGTATTATGACCCCACTCAGCCCTTTAGAACAAGACCGTGTAATTACGAATACCATCGAACTCACACTCGATAATTTCAGCCTTGCATGGCACGTTACTGATTTGCTCATCGAGTATGCGGCGACCTCGCTTCCGTGGCCCCAGGCTACCGTTTTTCTTTCGGGATTGGGACGGAGTGTACAGATTCCCGGCCGGAACTGTGGTTTCTTCACTACACCCGTTATCCACATGGCAATTCTGGATTGCCGAAGAAGTTTGGAGTTTTTTGGTCTGACCTTCGATTCCAAAAAGCGCTCCTTCGAGCCTATCAAAAAGGAGCGGCGTAAAGACGATTTGGGGATTGAGCATTTCGGTTTGCAGCGTGCTACGATCAACGATCTTGTTGGCGCATCCAGCATTGTGAGTTGCGTTCCATTGGAGCATCTTTTAGCCGACGTCCATCACTGGGGCAACAAACGGCTTGCTCATTTCACTCTCCTGGAGCCGGACATTGATCGGGTAGCCATACGTGACATGTGCAAGGCGATGATCGATGCGTATCTCCGATTGCTGTTCGATGCACTCGGAAGGCCCCGGCCACGCATTCAACCTGCAAATAGTCAAATTCCATGACTTCAGCATCCATCGATATCTCTTGGAGCCTCGCCGAGGCGGAGGCGGCACACGCGGGGTTTTCCGAGATCGGGCTCGCGCACTTTTGGGTGGGCGCTTGCAAAGCGGTGGAGGTGTCGGTTTCCGAGTTGCTGAAAGCGGGCCGCCCGGAGCTTCAGGCGATGGAAGGACAGGTGGAGGCGGATTTTCTGGAAGTGCGGGAGGCGTTTTCCGGGGCGGGACTTTCGCCCAAGCTGCTGCGGCGGGCGATCCGGACGGAGCTAGGGAAGCGTTCGGGGAAGTTTGCCCGGCCCTTGCACCGGAGTGCAGCCTTGCGGGAGGTCTTCAAAAAGGGTGTATCTTTGGCGTCGGTGGATGGCGGACGTTTGCGGCCCGCGCATTTGGTGGTGGCCTTGGTCGAGCAGTGGGAGCCGATAGTTTCCTCGGCAGTTGTGAAGCTCGGGCAAGATCCGGAGGACGTGTTGCGCGGCTTGAGCCGTCTTTTGATCGAAGGATTTGGAGCGAGACAGAAGACTCCAAGACGCAAGACACAAGATAAGAAAGAGGAGAAAAAGAAGGATTCCGCCTTGCGGCGCTTTGGCCGGGATTTGACGGAGTTGGCGGCGAAGGGGGCTTTGCCGCCATTGATCGGTCGCCGGGCGGAGATGCTGAAAATCACCCAGGTCCTGCTGCAAAGCCGGAAGAACAATCTGATTCTGGTGGGCGAGCCGGGCGTGGGGAAGACCGGGATTGTCGAGGGATTCGCGCAGTTGCTGGCGGAGGGGAAATTGCCGGAAGCCTTGGGTCGGCCGGCGGTGATCGAGATTTCCCTGACCTCGCTGGTCGCGGGGACGAAATACCGGGGAGAATTCGAGGAACGGCTGGAAGCGGTGGTGCGCGAGGCGTCCTGTGAGCCGAAGCCGATTCTTTTCATCGATGAAAT
>JAYWEB010000123.1:0-12709 GCA_043779575.1 Chthoniobacter sp.
GCGCCGCAGCGCCGGAACCCAGCGCGCCCAAAGTCAAAGTCGCGAACGCACCCAGCGGCCATGCGAAGAAGACCGTCACCGTCGCGAGCAGCGACGAACTGGCGACGCTGCTCTCCACCGCTGCGCCCGACGCGAGCGGGAAGGTCAAATTTTCCTCCGCGGCCACGGACAGCGCGAAGGCATCGCCCGGTTCCCGGAAAACCGCCACGCCCACAGCTCCGACCGCAGCCACGCAATTCAGCGCCCTTTCCGCCCGCAGCAACGTCGTGAAAACCGCCGGCAACTCCGGAAAAACGATCCCCGGCAGAACCGCCGCAGCAACGACGCTCGTGGCGGTGAACAGCACGGGCGGCGGCGGGAGCACCGGCCTTGGAATCAGCGGCAGCAGCACAAGCACCGCGAGTACGAGTTCCAGTTTCATCGGGGGCAGCAGTGGGATCAGCGGGACCACCAGCAGCGCCCTCGCCAGCAGCGGCAGCGGCGGCACCAGTGGACGCACGAGCGGCAGCAGCTATTTCAGCGCGTTCATTGCTGCTGTGACCGCGGCGATAAACACTGCCATCGCGAGCGGAAGCCCCAGCCACAGCGGCAGTGGCAGCGTCATCAGCCACAGCGGCGGCTCGAAAAAGAAGTGAGACTCGCCGCCTAGGGAAAATCCAGACGCGGACGGCGTCATTTCACGCCCGCCTTCGCCCGCGAATGGTTAGAGGGCGTTCAAAAACTAAATCCCGAGTCATCCTGAGCGGAGTTCCGTGCGGGCGAAGGCGGGACGGAACGGAGTCGAAGGACCTCTAACTATTAGTGGGCGGAGGCGGTAGGGGGAGTGAGCAAATGACGAATGACGAATGACGAAATCCATCGCGAAAATCGGCCCATTCGTCATTCGGACTTCCTTCGTCATTCGTCATTCGTCATTCGTCATTCGTCATTCGTCATTTTCCCGCCCACCGCCTCCGCCCGCGGAAAAGTTAGAGGTCCTTCGACTGCGCTGCGCAAAGCCTCCGCTCCGCTCAGGATGACGGCACTTTCCACCGCCATCCGCACCGCCAGCGCGCCCTTGCTTCGAGGTCTGGACGCTGTATCAAACGCGCTTCCCCGCCACCCACCCATCCCCGTGAAAATCCCCGCGCCGCTCGCCGCTCTCCTCGCCCTCGCGCTCGCCCCTTTCCTCCACGCCGCGCCGCTGCGCGTCCTCGTGGCGGGCGATGCGGAGCAGTTCCGCGCGGACTACTCCGCGGCTTTGCAGAAAGCCGGCGCGGTGGTGACGGCGGTCGCGCTGCCGGATGCGGCGGCGCTGGAAAAGGCGGACGCGGTGCTGCTGCAGAGCGGCAAGTTTGCCGCGCTGCCCGCAGCGGCGCAGGCGGCGCTCACGGCGTTCGCGCAGCGCGGCGGCGGCATCGTAGCGGTGGGCGGCGCGGTGGCGGCGGGCGATGTCGCGTGGGGCCAGGCCGTGCTCGGCGGGGCGTGGGATGCGGAGACGAGCCAGAAATTTTCCAGCCGCATGATGCTCTACGTCCGCACCGACGCGCACCCCGTCGTGCGCGCGGCGTCGTCCTTCGACCTCGACGACGACACGCTCTACGACCTCGCGCTCGCGGACCGCGCGTTCGTGCTCGGCTCGGCCTTCACGCCGAAGGTGACCAAAAAGGGAAAGGCGCCGGCGAAGGGCGGGAAGGTGGACAAGGCCAAGGACGCCAGCGGCCAGGAGCGCGCGACCATCTACGACATCCAGCCGCAGATGTGGGCCTTCGAGGGCGCGAAACATCGCGCCGCCGTTTTCCTGCAAAGCGCGCCCGCCACGTTGCGGCACGCGAGCATGCGCGCGTTCATTCTGCGCGCGCTGGCGTGGACGGCGCGGCGCGAAAACGCGGACGAACTCTGCGCGCAAGCCGACCTCGCCGATCTGCGCTATCCCGCCGGCGGTCCGCGGCGCGCGGCGGACGCCATCAGGCAGTTCGAGATGCAGCCGGGCTTTCGCGCCACGGTCGTCGCCGCCGAGCCGCTCATCACCAAGCCCATCGCCATCCAGTGGGACGCGCGCGGGCGGCTCTGGGTCGCCGAGACGCCGGAGTATCCCAATGGCCGCCGCCCGCTCACCGCCGAGCCGTGGAAGGAAACCGGCTCGCTCGAACCCGGCCGCTACGACCGCCCGGCGCGCGACCGCATCAGCATCCTCGAGGACACCGACGGCGACGGCATCATGGACAAAAAGACCGTCTTTCACGAAGGGCTCGAACTCATCACCGGCTTCTGCATGCACGGCGACGGCGTCATCGTCGTGGCGCAGCCGAACATCGTGTGGCTGCGCGACACCGACGGCGACGGCCAGGCCGACAAAGAGATTCCGCTCTACGGCGGCTTCACGCCCGGCGACACGCACTTCGTCGCGAACCATTTCATCCCGGCGCCGGACGGCTGGATTTACGCCAGCCTCGGCACCGGCGTGACGGTGATGAAGCCCGGCACGAAGGAGGAAATCGCGCGCCTCTCGGGCGGCGTGTTTCGTTTCAAAGCGGACGGCTCCGCCATCCAGCAGGTCGCCTCGTCGGGCGGCAACAGCTTCGGCGCGGACATCACGAGCGACTTCGAGATTTTCCTCGGCAAAGCGACGACTGGCCGGCCGCTCCAGCACGTCGTCCTGCCCGAATGGGTGCTGGCCCACTCCGGGATCGGCGGCGCGCAGAGCGTGAGCAATGTGGACCGCGGCGGCCGGGTCAAAATCAAAGATCTCCCCGACCGCGCGCCGCTCATGCAGATCGACCAGGTGGGCGGCTACAGCGCCGCGTGCTCGTCGCTCATCTACGAGGGGGGCGCGTGGCCGCAGGAATACGACGGCGCGATTTTCTGCACCGAGCCGATCCTCGACATCATCCACTGTGAACGGCTCAACCCCGCCGGTCCGACCTTCGCCGGCGAGCCGCTCCCGAAGGCCGGCGAATGGCTGCGTTCGCGCGACTACTGGTTCTGCCCCATCGACGTCAGCACCGGCCCCGACGGCGCGATGTATGTGCTCGATTTCTACACGCCGGTCGTGGCGCACAGCGACTCCCGCGGCCCGCAGCTCGGCACGGCCCGCGCCTCGGTGCGGCCCGACCGCGAGCACTACTTTGGCCGCATCTACCGCATCCAGCACGAGTCCGCGCCGCAGCTCACGCATCCGGATTTGACGAAGGCGGACGCCGCTGGACTGGTCGAGGCGCTCAAGCATCCGAGCCGCGCCGTGCGGTTCAACACGCTCCGCGTGCTCATGGAAAAAGCGGACACGCTGGGCGCGCAGGCCGTGCCCGCGCTGAGCACGATGGCCGGCAGCGAAGCCTTCCCGCCGGCGCGGATTCTCGCGCTTTGGGCGCTGCACCGGCTGGGCCGGCTCCCGGCGGGAGCGCTCGCCGCAGCGGCCTTGGCGGATGATGCGGGTGTGCGGAAAAACGCGCTGTTCATTGCCGAAGCCGGACGCATCCCGCTCGGCGAAAAGGAACTCGCCGCCGCGCTCAATGGCAGCAACGCCCGCGTGCGCCTCGCCGCGCTGCGCGCGCTCGGTGCCTCGCCGGTCAGCGCCGAAAACGGCGCGCTGCTCGCCGCGCTCCAGCCGAAATTCGACGACGCGTGGACGAAAGCCGCTGCCGCCGCCGCCGTCTCGGGCAGCCCCGCGATGCAGCTCGAATCCCTCTTCGCCGGCCAAGCCCCGCCCGCGCAGCGCGACGACTTCGCCCGCGCGCTCACCGCCTCGCTCGCCGCGAATGGCGACGCCGCCGAGATCCTCCGCGTGCTCCAGACCGCCGCGAAATCCAGCAACACCGCCCTCGCAACCACCGTCGTGAAAGAACTCGGCCGCCAGCCGCCGACCGGCGCGGCCTACGCCGCCGGCATCGACGCGCTGCGCACCTTGCTCGCCTCCAGCGACCGCGCGCTCGCCCTCGCCGCGCTCCCGCTCGCCGCCGCGTGGGACACCGCCGGCACGCTCAAAGCCGACATCACGAAGCTGACCGCCGACCTCCTCGCCACCGCCCGCGACTCCGCCCAGCCCGCCGCCGCCCGCGCCGACGCCATGCGCACCGTCCTCGCCGCGCGCGCCGCCAGCGCGGAAATCCTTCCCGCCATCCTCGTGCTGATGAGCCAGCCGCAGCCCGCCGACTTCCGCGGCGAACTCACCACCGCGCTCGCCGCCACCGGCGACCCCGCCGCCGGCCGCGTGCTCGCCACCGCCTTCCCCGGCCTGCCCCTTGCCGTGCGCGACACCGCCTTTGGCTCCCTCGTCAAACGCCCCGAGTGGGCCGCCCTGCTGCTCGATGGCCTGGAGGCAAAAAAGTTTACGCCCGCCGTCTTTGGTCCCGCCCAAATCTCCCGCCTCACCGCGCATCCCGACGCCGCCATCGCCAGGCGCGCGACCGCGCTTTTCACCGCGCTCGGCAGCGGCACCAATCCCGCGAAGGACGACATCATCGCCAAGCTGCATCCCGTCGTGGAGTCACCCGGCAACGCCGCCAAGGGCCGGGAAGTTTTCACCGCGACCTGCGCCACCTGCCACCGGCTCGCGGGTGCGGGTTTTGAATTCGGCCCCGACCTCGAAGGCATCGGCGCGCATCCCGCCGCCGAACTGCTCATGCACATCGTGGACCCCAACCGCTTCGTGGACGACGAGCACCGCACCTGGAACTTCAAGATGAAGGACGGCACGCAATACTCCGCCCTCATCGCCAGCGAAAACGCCGCCACCGTGAAGCTCCGCCAGCCCGGCGGCGCGACCGCCGAATTGAAAACCGCCGACATCGCCGAGCGCGTGAAAGTCGCGACCTCGCTCATGCCCGAAGGCTTCGAAGCCCTCGGCGCGGAAGCCCTCCGCGACCTCATCGCCTACCTCCAAAGCGTCGCGCCGAAAGGCCGCTAGGCGCGCAGTTTTTCCGGGACCGCGCCCGTTCAGCGATCCGCGCCGCGGCTTTGCAGTTTGCCCTGCTTGTCCTGCAATTCCTTGAGCTTTTCCTCGCGGCGTTCGAGCTGGCGCTGCTGCGGCCCGAGGCCCTGCTCCTGGGTCATGGTGATGAGCATGCCGAGCGCGGCGCGGTAGGCTCCCATGGCAAAGACATCCGTCGTCGGCGCGTCGTGTTTGCGGTCGAAGAACGAGATCAGCTCGCGCACCGTATCGGGCGCTTTCGTGTTCTTTTTCGCCCACGCGTAGTAGCCGGCGGCGAGCTTTTTGAAAGGGAGGACTTCCTGGCCTTTGTCGTGCAGGGCGTCGCGGAAAATGCGCCCCGCTTTCTCGGCATCGCCGGCCTGCTCGGCCAGCTCCACCTCGCGGAAGACGCTGTCGAGAATCAGGTCGGAGCGTTCGCCGTCCTTGCGCTCCATGCGCCCGGTTTGCACATGCACGGCTTGGCGCGCGGCGGCGGTGCTGCCATTGGCGGCGAGGTAGTCGGCCTCGCGTTTGTCGATGGCCTGCACGAGGTCGGAATACTCGCGGAACACCGTGCGCATGCGGGCGCTCTCGCGGAGCCAGTCGGCGCTCGGCACCTTGGCGGCGGCGAGCGCGTCGAGCTTGGCCGTCCAGGCGGCGAAGTTCTTTGGCGCGAGGGCGAGCGCGGTGTCGGTCGCGAGCGTGGCGAGGTCGCGCTGGCCGGCGTCGGTGAGCAGCGTGGCGAGCGCCAGCAGCTTGTCGCTTTTCTCGTAGCCCGCCGTGCGGCGCGCGGGTTCGGTGAGCTGCCGGAGTTCGTGTTCCTTGATGGTGCGGCCGGTCTGCGGATCGCGCGTGGTCCCGGCGGCGTAGTTGTCCGCGTAGCGCCCCACATCGAGCTTCCACTCGCCGCGCGCCACCTCGAAGCCGATCCACGCGTGCCCGCCGCGATCCCCTTCCCCGCTGATGACCATGGCCGGGATGCCGTTGGCCTTGGCGGTCAGCGCCGCGAAGTAGGCCTGATCGCCGCAGATGCCGCCCTCCTTTTCGATCTCCGCGAAAGTGTAGGCCTTGTACGGATTCACGCCCTGCGTGGCGCGATCCATCCGGTAGCGGATGTGCCCGTAAGCCTTGCCCCAATCGCGCCGCGAGAAATTCGCGTGCTGCTGCGCCCAGACGAGTTCGCTTTCCGGCACCGGCGCATCCACCACCCAGACCAGTTCCCAGGCCGTCATCTCGGCGAGCGGGACTTTCAGCGCGCCCTTTTTCGCCGAGTCGCGGTAAAAGCGGTAGCGGCTCAGCGCGGAGACTTCCTTCGCCGAGCCGCCGCTGCTTTCCGAGGTCGAGCCAAAGCCATAAACGTCCGCGCTGATCCGCACCGGCTCGTCGAAAACGAGCGCGCAGGCGATGGCGAGGTTGGCGAAAGTTTCGCGCCCCTCCACGTCGTCGAACCAAATGGTGCGCCACGCCGCGAGCGCGGCCGCCGCCCGGTCCTGCGGCTCGATGGTGTCATTGAACGCCGCCAGCACCGCCGGGCGAACGAGCAGCCAGTGGAGGAAATCGCGGCTCTTATCCACCGTGCCAAACGCGGCCAGCGCCGCCGGGCCCACCGCGCGGATGAAGCGCGCCTGCTCGGTGGCCAGCGCGGGCGTGCCGAGGCCGATGAGCCGGTCGAAATTCTGCGGACGCTGCTGCCACGGGCCGCTCCCCGCCGCGGTGGCCAGCGCGGTTTTGAGCTGGGTGAAATGGCGCTCCCAATTCCCCGTGGTGGCCGCCCACTGCGCCGCGCGCAGGAGCTGCTGGCGGTCGGGATCGCCCACCGCGACGGCCGTGGAGAGGCTGAAAACGGGCAGGCCCGGATAGGCATCGCCCGCCGCCGGGGCCGACGCCACGGGAGCCGCGGGAGCCGGCGCGCTGGCGATCTGCGTGCGCCACGCGCCGATCTTTGCCGCGTAGGCGATGGTCAGAAACTCGTGGCCCGCATACGTCTTTTCACATTCCGCGAGCCGCGCCTGCGCGCTGCCCGGCTCCTGCCGCCCGAGCAGACTCTCCACGCCGTCCAGCTCCGCGAGCAGCGCCCCATCCCGCGCCACCGCCGCGCCCTCCGCCACCTCCGCGCGCAGCGCCTCCACCTGCGGCGCGATTCCCCGCAGCGCGGCCGCGGCCTCCGCGTTTTTTCCCAAAGCGAGCAGATACTCCGGCGCCAGCGTGCCCGGCCCGGCGGCATCGGCCCGCTGCATGAGCTGCACCAGCGCCGCCTCGCTCAACGCCGAAATTTCCACCGGCCGCTCCACCGTGCCGAACTGCGCCGGCACCTTGCAGACCAAGCGCCCGCCCGCCGCGCCCGCGACCGTCCACACCGCATTGCCCACCGGAATCTGCGCCCCCACGAGCGCCGCCGGATGCGCGAGCAGCGCCGGCACGGCCTTTTCCGCCGCCCGCAGCCGCGCCGCCCGATGCTCCACCACCGCGCGCTCCGCCTGCCCCGGATGCGCCGCCAGCCATGCCTCCAGCGCCTGCGCCGCGCCGGAAAAATCGCGCCGCGCGAGCCGCGGCCGCGTACCCTCGATCGCCCGCACCGCCTCGATCCGCGCCTGCACCCGCGCCAGTTCCGCCGCCAGTTCCGCCGCCTGCTCCGCGACCGGTGCGGCGGGCCGCGGCGCTCCCGCCACCTCCACCACCGGAGCCGGCGTGGCGGGCGCCGGAGCCACCTCCACCCGCGCGACCGGGGCCGGCCGCGGAGCCCGCGTGGCGCGGTAAAATCCGTACCCCGCGACTCCGATGGCGCCGGCCGAAAGCAGCAGCCACACGAGGCCGGCGCGCGGCGCTGCCGAAGTTTTCTGCGCTGGGGTGACTCGCGCCGGGCGTGGCGCGAGGGGAGCCGGACGATGCGGATGGTTCATGGCGAGGCGCGAAAATTAGCACCGGAGCCGTCCCCGCCACAACCCCCAATCCATTCCGCCCCGCGCCCCCTCCGCCGCGGTTGCAAACTCGCACCTTTCTGCGACAAGCAGCGCTCCCGAAATCCATGCACCGCTTCACCGATCTCCTCCTCCAGTATCACGACAAATTCGAGCACCTCGGCTGGTTCGGCGTCTTCGCCTACTCCGTCGGAATCATCCTCCTCCAGATGATCGGCATCCCGCTTTCGCCCGCCGCCATCGGGGCCGGCGGCGTCTTCGGTTTTTGGCAAGGATTCGTCGCCATCACCCTCGGCACGAACACCGGGGCCGCGGTCAATTTCCTCATCGCCCGCTACCTCGCGCGCCGCACCGTCCACCGCTGGCTCGGGCACCACGAAAAATTCCGCCTCATCGACACCGCCGTGGGCCGCGAGGGCTGGAAGATCATCGCCCTGCTGCGGTTCTGCCCTCTGCCCTTCGGCTTCGCCAACTACGCCTACGGCCTCACCGCCATCGCCTTCTGGCCCTACATGCTCGCCACCTTCTTCGCCATCATCCCGGCGAACTGCTTTTTCGTCTGGCTCGGCGTCAGCGCCCATCAGAGCCTCGCCGCGGCCACCGGCGCGCAGCACGCCAAGCACCCCGGCGAATACGTCTTCCTCGCCGTCGGCCTCGTCGCCGCCTTCCTCGCCCTCCGCCACATCACCAAACTGGCGAAAGCCGCGGTCGCGAAAACGGACGCCCCGACGGAACCCAGCGGCGGGAATTGAGCTGGCCGCGGCCGAGCCGGGCCGCCGCTATTTCGGCTTCGGCGTATCCGCGGCGAAAGCGGCGGCGGCAAGGAGCAGCGCGGCGGCGAGCAGCGCGTGGGTTTTCATCGAGCGGCGGGTGGGTTAAAAAGAAAGCGCCGCGGACGCAATGTCGGATGACGCGAGGGGTGAGCGCCGGGGAGCGCGCGCGTCCCGCGTGCCGGCGATGGCGTCCCGCCTTCGCGGACTTCCGGAGGCGTGCGAACGTCGGGGCGCGTTGCTGGTAGTGGCCCGCGCAGGGAAGTTCGTTTCGGCGGGACGCCGAAACCAACACGCGGGACGCGCGTGCTCCCCGGAGTTCGCAGGGCCGCGCGTTTCTTTCGAGGGCGTCTAAAAAAAGATGCACCGAGCGTTTCCTGCTCTTGCTCCCTTCCCCCGCTGTCGAAGGATCAAGAGCGAGAGCAAGAGCAGGATGACTTTTTAACCCGAACGCCGCGCTTGGAGGCCAACGGCCTCACCTATGCCAGCCCAGGGCAACGCCCTGGGAACGACATCCATAGCGAGCAAGCCCTGAAGGGGCGGGACAAAATCGTGCGCCCCATTATGTGTCGCCCTTTCAGGGCTGGCGCGTTCTTGCACGCTTTCCCAGGGCGTTGCCCTGGGCTGGCTTGTCGTCGCACCTTTGGTGCTGAAACGCGGCGTGCGGGTTTAGACGCCCTCTCAGTTCATGATGAAGCTCGCATCCGCGCTGGCGGCGCGGAGGGCAGCGGGGAGCGCTGGCACGTCGAGTTCCACGGCGAGGGTGTGGAGCCCGGCGCGGAGGTCGGCTTGCAGGGATGTTCCTACGCCCGCACGATCCCTGCCGACGACTGGTTGCATGGACTTTCCGTCGAGCAGCGCTCCAGTCACGCCGTCGAGGCTGATGTGGATCGGCCCCTCAGTCGCCGTTTGAAACTGCGTCACCGCCCACACTTTCTCACCCGGTTTCGTCACGAGCTGGAGCGCTTCCGTGAGGTGCTCTTTCAGCAGCCGCCCGTCCACCAGCGTCAGCACATTCGCGCTCGCGTCATTCGGCGCGGCTTTGAGCGCGTCCGCTTTAGCACTGCCGGGGTAGATGCGCCAGACCCGCGCGACCTGCGGTTTGCTCGCGTCGAACGGCCCCGGTTTGCCCAGCTCGCCGAGGAAGGCGAGCAAGTCCCAGCGGTCGCGCTCGGGGTATTGGTCGAGCAGGCCGGCGGGCATGAGCGACGCGCCGTAGCTCCAGCCGGTGATGTTCACTTTCACCACGGCGATCTCCTGCCCGGCCACGTTGCGCACGAAACGCTCCCGCTCCGTCTCGCGCGTGTCGATGCCCGTGATCTCGGTGCCGTCCTTGAGCGAGAGCGTCACGGTGTGGTAGCCCTCTTTGATCTTGGCGCTCGGCGCATAGACGCTCTCGACGATGTAATCCAGCGGCGCGCTCGCCCCGAGCGAAGTCATCGCCGGCCCCACCGTGCCGCCCGCGCCGCCGATGGCGTGGCACATCACGCAGCCGCTGGTGGCGCGGCGATAGACGAGTTCCCCGCGCGCCGGGTCGCCATTCTTTTTCACCAGCGCGGCCAGCGCCAGATAATCCGCGGGCGCTTTCCCCGCCGTCTCCGCCAGCCCGGCGAGCGCGGTGAAGGCGGCCACGAGCGGCTCGCCTTTCTTCCCGGCTTCGCGCGCGGCGCGGAGGCCGGCGGCGGTGGCGGGTTTCGAGAGCGCTTTGCCCCACGGCTCGGTGGAAAGCCGCGCGGTCACGGTCTCGACCGCGCCCGTGTTTTTGAAAACATCGCGCCAGGCGGCGAGCGCGGCGTCCTCGTTGGGCGCGGCGGAGATGGCGGCGGCGATGGCCGGGAGCGAGCCGCCGAGATCGAGCGCGGCGAGCGCCGCGGCGGCCTGCTGCCGGTGGGGCGCGGGCGCGTTGTCGGCGGCGAGTTTTTTCAGCAAAGCGATGGCGGGTGCGCCGCCGAGGTCGCGCACGCTTTCGATGGCGTTCTGCACGAGCGCCGGGTCGGCGGGCGTGTCGCCGGTCGTGAGCGCGGTTTCCAGCCAGCCCAGCCCGCGGTCGGGTTTCCACCAACCCACGAGGCGCACGCTGCCGGCGCGCACCGCGCCCTGCGTGTGGATGACGAGCCGCTCCAGCGTTTCCAGATTGCCGCTCGGGCGCATGTTGCGCACGCGCGCGGATTCGAGCAGCGCGGCGATGATGCGCAGCGCGCCGGCGTCGTTCACGGGCGTGGCCTTGAGCGCCTCGACCGCCTGGTTCGGGCAGCACTCGGTGCCGTAGGAGACGAGCAGCATGTCGAAGAGCCGCCGCAGATCGTCGGGGCCGCCGGAGTGGCTGATGAGGTCGATCCACGGGCCTTTGGCGAGGTCCACTTTCCCCTCGGCGAGCACGCGCGCGAGGGTGGCGCGGGAGAGATCGGGCGGCAGCGCCTTGAGCCCGAAATCGAGCTGCGCCTCGCGCCCCTCGGCCTTCCACGCGCCGCTGGCGATGGCGTCGGTCCACGGCTTGGCGAGTTCATTGATGGAAAGCCACGCCGCGTGGTTGAGGAAAACGTCGCCGTTGTTCTTCATCGCCGCGTCGAGGATCAGCTCGGCGCTGCGGGCGTTGGGGATGCGGGCCAAGGCGCGCATGGCTTCGAGGCGGACGCGGGGATTGGGGTCGGCGATGAGCTTGGGAAGAGCATCGCTTTGCAGCACAGAACTCGAACCAACGCCCTCGCAATCGCTGTCGTAGTTGTGAACCGGTCGAGTGAGCCATTCCCCGGCGTGTCGGGCACCGACCGCACGCCATCGTGCATCTGAGTCGCCGCTCAGCTCGGAAACCGCGTGCGCTTGGAACATCCGACCGGAGGTCCCCGCGTGATGGTAATCAAAACCAATTCCCCTCGCGATGTTCCAAGATGCGGAAGCCCGGCCTCTTGCTTTCTCAGACCAAAAGACCAGCTCCGCGGCAAAACGCGGAACATCTAAAACCTGCAGACCCCACTCGGGAGCATCGGGAGCGCCTCCGCGTGCGATCAAAACCCGCGCCGCCTGCTCCTTCTCCCACGCACTCTCGTTCAGCAGCTTGTCCAGCAGCTCGCCCGTCTTCTTCCCCACCAGCGGCTCCCACTTCACCGGCGGCGTGTCCTTTTTGCTGATGCGCCAGATGCGGCCGGAGTGGTGGTCGCGGCGCGGGTCGCGGAAATCGACTTCGCCGTGGTTGATCACCGGGTTCGACCAATCGGCCACGTAGAGCGCGCCGTCCGGGCCCAGCTTCACATCGATGGGGCGGAAGCTCACGTCGGCGGTGCGGACGAGGTCGGGCATCTGCTGGGTGATGTAGCCGGCGGATAAGGATGAAGGATGAAGGCTGAGGGATGAAGGAGTCTGGCCGCCGGTGGCGGGTGGTGGGTTCCCTGTCGGCGAAGCCGCACCCTTTCCTTCATCCTTCATCCTTCCGCCTTCATCCTTTTCCGCCGCCGCCAGGTCGGTGATCGCGAACCGCACAATGCGGTGCGCCCGGAAGTCGCACGTCACCGCGTTGCCTTGCCAGGCCGGCGGAAACGCCGGGCTGTGGATGATTTCGAGGCCGCAGAATTTCGGGTAGCTGCCGGGGCTGACGCTGGGGACGATCTGGCGGGCGCGCTCGTAGGTCACGAAGGTCGCGCCGGGGAAGGCCCAGTTGATGCCTTCGCCGCCCGCGCCGTCGGTGAAAAAGCTCTGCCCCCAGCGGTCCCAGGCGTGGCCCCAGGAGTTGACCCAGCCTTTGGCAAAGACCTCGGTGCGCTCGGTGCGCGGGTCGTAGGAGAGACAGCCGCCGGAGTTCAGCCGTACCATGCCCCACGGCGTCTCGAGGTGGCTGTGGATGTAGATGCTCTGGTTGAAATAAAGCCGCCCATCCGGCCCCCAGCGGAGGGTGTGGATGATGTGGTGCGTGTCCTCGGTGCCGAAGCCGGAGAGGACGATGCGCTTCGTGCCATCGGCGGCGAAGTGGAGCAACTCGGTGCTTTGGCCGACGTAGCAGCCGTAGTCCTGTAGCGGCGCTCTATGAGCGTCGGGAGCGGGAGGTTCTGCGGGCGCTTTGCCGCCTTCGCCCCGACGGTCATAGACCGCCGCTACAGGGGCGAGATCCGGCACCACGCCGGTCGGGATGAGCAGCCCTT